>AWNV01000134.1 GCA_000493965.1 Candidatus Aminicenans sakinawicola JGI OTU-1 | reverse complement strand
TCCCAAATTTTCACCTCTGGATTTAGCAAACTGTTTAATGATTTCTTTTTGTTCTTTTGTTAAATTCTCTGGCGTCCTAACATTGACTTTAACAAATAAATCTCCCTTTCTATTGTTGTGAAGGTTTTTCATCCCTTTCCCTTTTAAATTGTTAACTTTTCCCGTTTGAGTACCTGGAGCAATTTTCAAAGTTTCTTTTCCTTCTAAGGTTGGAATTTCCAAAGTTGTTCCCAAAACTGCCTTTGCAAAAGATATAGAAACCTGACAGAATAGATTACTATTTTCTCTTTCAAACAACTCGTGTTTTTTTACTCGAATAGAAATATAAAGATCGCCTCTTGATGCACCTCTATCTCCAGCTTCCCCTTCCCCTTCCATTCTCAGCCTAATACCATTATCAACTCCTGCTGGTATCTTAATCTTTAGTGTTTTCTTTTTTTTTATTCTACCGGAACCCTTGCATTCTTCACAGTGAGAAGTAATTATTTCTCCAGTTCCTCTACAATATGAACAAGTGCGAGAAACTGTAAAAAAACCCTGTTGATAACGGACCTGTCCTCTCCCCTGGCATTGGCTACATACAGATTTCTGTGTGCCAGGCTGCATCTTTGAACCTTTACATACAGAGCACAGTTCAATCCTGTTAAGTTTGATTTCTTTTTCCACCCCAAAGGCTGCTTCTCCCAATGATACTTCAAGTTCTAAAGCGAGGTCTCTTCCTCTACTAGGATAATATGAATTTCTTTTCTGACGTGTCCCAAAGAAATTTCCGAATCCAAAATTAAAAAAATTTCCTAGGATATCTTCGAAATCCTCAAAAATTGACGAATTAAATCCAGAAAATCCGCTAAATCCTTCTCCTCGCAAACCTTCATAACCAAATTGGTCATAAATAGATCTTTTATTATGATCAATGAGAACGCTGTATGCTTCGGCCGCAATCTTAAATTTTTCTTCTGCATCTTTTTTACCTGGATTTTTATCAGGATGATATTTTAGAGCCATTTGACGATAGGCTCTTTTTATTTCTTCGGAAGAAGAATCACGAGATACACCTAAAACTTCATAATAGTCCTGTTTTGTCATCCTTATCTACCCCAGATTCCTTCTTTTGTGTCTTTATAATATTATCTATTTCCTCTTTAGTAAGACCAGAAGAAGGTCTTACTTCAATTCCTTGTTCTCTACCAGTAGCGATATCTTTGGCTGAAACTTTAACTATTCCATCAGTATCTATTTCAAAAGTAACATCAATCTTTGGCATGCCAGCAGGAGCTCCTTCTATTCCTACAAGGCTAAATACCGCTAAGGATATATTCTCGGCTGCTTTTTCACTTTCGCCCTGGAGAACATGTATTCTCACTCTTCTTTGATCATTCTCAACTGTCGTAAATGCCATTGTTTTTTTTGTGGGAATAGTGCTATTTTTTTCAATAATTTTGACAAAGTTTTCATTTTCTGTTTCAATGCCCAAAGAAATAGGGGTTACATCAAGAAGAACAACGAGACCGGACATTTTACCTTGTAAAACGGCTGATTGGATAGAAGCACCCATAGCCACAATCTCGTCAGGATTCAAATGCTCAACAGGTTCTTTCCTAAAAAAATCTGTTATCATCTTTTTTATCAAGGGCATACGAGTTTGTCCACCGACTAGAATTGTTTCATCGATTTGCGCAGGTTCTATTTTAGCATCGTATAGTGCTTGCTCAATGTAAGGTATAGTTTTTTCAACAAAATCTCCTGTTAATTCTTCGAGTAATCTTCTTGTCATCTTCTTTCTTATATGTTTTGAGCTGGATTTATAGGAACAAATAAAGGGAAGGTGAATTTCAGTTTCAAGAGTAAAAGAGAGTTCGCGTTTAGCCTTTTCTGCCGCTTCTTTTATTCTCTGTATTGCTAATTTATCTTCTGAAATGTCAACACCATTTTCCTTTTTAAATTCATCTATAAGCCACTCTACGATGCGGTTATCAAAATCATCCCCTCCAAGATAGGAATTACCATTCGTGGCCAGCACATTGAAAATGCCGCTATTTACTTCCATCAATGTTATATCAAAAGTTCCACCTCCCATATCATATACAGCTATGGTGCTGTTTTTTTTCTCATTAAAGCCATAAGCCAAGCTTGCAGCAGTTGGCTCGTTAATAACCCGCAATATTTCGAGGCCTGAAATTCTGGCAGCATCTTTTGTAGCTTGCCTCTGGTTGTCATTAAAATGTGCTGGAACTGTGATTACAGCTTTATTTACTTTTTCTCCAAAGTATGATTCAGCACATTTCTTCATATACCCAAGAATCATAGCAGAGATCTCTTGAGGAGTTATCACTTTAGAATCAATTTCAACTATTACATCACCATTAGGAGCCTCTTTTAACTTATAGGGAATTCTTTTTAATGATTCTTGGACATCTTTTGACAGGAATTTTTTCCCCATATATCTTTTAATAGAAGTAATTGTATTTTCAGGATTTGTAATTGCTTGCCTTGAGGCTAAGTTACCGATTAGCCTTTCTCCTTTGCTTGTAAAACTTACAACAGATGGAGTTACATGCATCCCTTCAATATTATATATAACTCTTGGTTCTTTTCCTTCCAAATAGGCCATACAAGAATAAGTAGTTCCTAGATCAATACCAATAACATGCTCCATAATTATTTCTCTTTTTTTGGAATAATGACTTTAACCAGACTTGGACGTAAAAGCCTGTTATGTAGTGTATATCCCCGTTGAAGTTCTTCACTTATTTGGACCTCTTCAACATCTTCGGATTCTTCAGTAACAAAAGCTTGATGCAGATTTGGGTCAAATTTTCTATCTTTCGTATCTATATGGGTTACTCCCTGTTTCATGAGTACATCTTGATACTGTTTATAGATCATCTTTATACCTTCCTGGTAACCTTTACTATTATTTTGATCCTCAGTCTCCAAAGCTCTCTCAAAATTATCTAGTACAACAATAAGATCACTTAAAAATTCAGAAAGAGCATACTGGTAAAATTCATTTTTTTCTCTTTCAAGCCTCTTTCTAAGATTATCCTTATCGGCTAATTGCCTTAAATATTCTTCTTTTAGTTCTGCATTTTCTTTTCTAAGATTTTTTATTTCTTTTTCCTTTTTTCTCAGTTTAATTCCATATGTTTTTATATCATCATGTTTATCTTTTATTTGCTTTTTTTTATTGATTATATATTCTATTTCTATTTTATGTTCTTGGTCATTTAATTCTGGCTCTGTTCCAATTTTTTTTGACATTTTCTCCTCCCTAGTTGTCATAACTGATAGCCTGGCTCAACTTTTTTGCTACAAAATCCACTACAGGGATAATTTTTTTATAAGGAATTCTTTTTGGCCCTATTATACCTAAGGAACCTAATACCTGACGGTCATATCCATAATGAGAAAGAATAAGGGAACAGCTTGAAACATTGGGAAGATTCAATTCAGACCCTATGAGTACTTTTACCCTCTCAAGGCTTATAAAATCAGAAAGGAGCTTTGCAAGTTTAGCCTTTTCCTCCAGGCTTTGAAAAAGAAATTTCAACCTTTCCATATCAAATAAATCAGGTTTTTCTAACAGTTTTGCAGTACCCTGTAAAAATATTTTGTTTTCTCTCTTTTCCTGAAAAAAATAAGCTTTTAAAAGTATTGTCAATTTACTAATCAAATCTTCATATCTTATCCTGAATTTGGGGACTTCTTTAAGAATATAATCAAGAATAAAAACAAGGTTTCTTCCTCCAAAATTTTCATTGATATAACGAGAAGCTCTATCAAGTTCAACTTGAGTGAAATATTCTTTCGTTTCAACAGATTCAGTTAACACGAGATTAGATAAAGCGATTAAAATGATAAGTATTTTCACTTCAGATATTTTAACAAATTTTATATGGCTAAAATTTATTTTGGAAATCCTTGGAGAAATTACAAATCCTATATTATCTGAATAATCTGATAGTACTTTTGAAACCTTTACAAGAAGAGAATTGAAGTCTCCTTTATCAAGATAAAAATCTTCTAAAGGAAGGTTTATATATTCACGACTGTAAAAGGCTTCTTTGAATAAACCGTTGACATAAAGCCTTAAACCTTTATCAGTTGGGATACGGCCTGCAGATGTATGAGGTTGATAAAGGTAGCCGTGATTCTCTAACTTGGCCATTATATTTCTTACTGTAGCAGATGAGATAGACGCTTTGGTTTTTTTTACAATAAAACCTGAACTTATAGGACTCCCAATTTTCAGATAGTTCTCTACTAATAGATTCAGAATATTAGTATCTTTCTCTCTTAAAGATTCGGTTTTCAACTTCTTTCCTCTCAATGATTTATAGCATTAAATATTAAAAATTTCAATTATTTAAGGGGAATATTGCCTGTTAAGGCTAAAAAATGCCTATGATAGATTATTTAGATAAGATAAATTTGAGGGCATGTCTGCGCTCCACTAAGATTTTTAACGCCATTTCCTTAAATTCATCTTATCTAAATTATTTATCAGCAATTTTTATGAATAATTCAGGAGAACATGGATTATTCACGAGTATGCCATTAATATGCTTCTTAATTGCAAAATATATTTAAGTAATATCACTGATCCTTTAAGCTA
Source organism: Candidatus Aminicenans sakinawicola JGI OTU-1 (assembly GCA_000493965.1). Taxonomy (GTDB): domain Bacteria; phylum Acidobacteriota; class Aminicenantia; order Aminicenantales; family Aminicenantaceae; genus Aminicenans; species Aminicenans sakinawicola. The sequence goes on along the minus strand of AWNV01000134.1, from coordinate 1,904 downwards.
CCTAATAATTTTTATTATGAAATGATTTTATATTAGACCAATTTATTATCTTATATTTTTTAATACTTATTTCATTTGATTCTTCTGAATAATAGATATCATAAATGTATCCATTCCTTATGACTTCAGGAGTAAATGTAAGATTTGTTTTATAAAGATAATAACCATCTTCCCCAAATATATCAAATCGTATTACCTCACTTTTATCTAAAATGGAATCGACTCTCCTTACATAGATTCTCTTCCTATCATCAACTAAAATTCGCTTAAAAAAAGGCCTGTGAGGAGGGAACTGACACGCTGCTTCAATTAGCTCTCTTGAGAACCTTATCCCTCTTCTCGAAATGTGCTTTTCCATTCTTTAAATAATAAATCCTTTTTCTTTTCGGCTAATTGATTGAGGAGATTCTTTTATATTTGTTTGTGAGTCGACAAAAAATTCATATATTTCGTAATTAAGGCGAATACTCTTTACATATTTCCCAGAGCTATCAAATATTTTTATTTTTCTTTGATCTGAAACCTAAAGATTGTGCTGATTATCTATAAATAAATTTGATGGCCTTTCAAATTCTCCTGGTCCTTGTCCTTTTCTTCCTATCTTTTTTAAATAATTTCCGCTACTGTCAAACTTAAGAATGCAATTCTCACTTGTATCCAATGCATAAATATTTTCTTGATTATCAAGAGTAATTAGTCCGATATCGTGAAATTTGAATTTTTTACTTTTTCTATCACTAATGTCTAGATTTACTTCAAGATCAAAAGTTAAATCTCCATAAACAGGTTTATTAGGTTTTTTACTACTTTCACTCCTTCTTTATATTTAATTTTTCCTGTCCATTCTGGCTTTTCTTTGATTTTTACTTCACCAAAACTAAATAAAAAGAAAAAAAATATAGCCATAGATAAAAAAGCTTTCGTCTTAAATTTCACTATCCCTCTTTTTTACAAGTTTTGTTGTTGCTTTATACATACTGTATTTACGATTATTTAGATTCTTGTTGAAAAAAGTAGATCCCTCATCAATCCTTGAGTTGTTCGACAGATAATCCCATACTGCGTGCTAGCTTTTCAAGTGTTGCTGTTCTTAATCTATTTTCGCTTTTTTCCATTTGTGAAAGAGCGGCCTGGCTGATTCCGGCTTTTTTTGCAACTCTTGCCTGTGTCATGCCAAGATAAGTGCGCCATGCTTTTACAAGATTTAAGCCTTTTTTTACAACAAGACCAACAACTTCATGCGGGATAGTAACATCTTCATCAGAAAGTAATTTTAAATATTCATCGTAGGGAATAACCGCAAAAGCGGGTTTCCCATCTTGTTCGATAACCTGGATATTAGTAAGTGTGCTCATTTCTTTTCTTGACCTCCTCAATATAAAGAATTTTTAACGAATCAGTGAATATTACTCGCCAATGGCTAACCCGAAGCCGATATTCATTCCTCCCCTTCAGCTTCTTAATATTCAAACATTGTGGGAAATATTTCAGAGTATCCACCGCATCATAAATCAGCCTTTTTGTTTCTTGGTTACTAATCTTTCGGATTTGATGAAGAGCCTTTGGCTTCCATTCAATGCGCTTCATGATATATAAATATACTTATAACATAAGTTTGTCAAGTCAATTTATAAGATTATAATTCTGTTTTTTATATTCATGTCAACCTTTTCCTTTCACTTTGGCACAAACTCTAAAATTTATTATAGAGAATGTATATAACACAAGGTACTTACAAAGATTTCATGGGGGAACGATAAAAACCAGTTGATATTATATTAATTCTATCAGCAATTTTTATAAATAACCCAGGAGAATTTGAGGGGATGGAGGAAGCGACATTGAAAGATTTAGCCTTTTTGAGTCGATCTTCGAGGGAACCCGACAAAGTCGGACGTGCCTGA
>AWNV01000133.1 GCA_000493965.1 Candidatus Aminicenans sakinawicola JGI OTU-1 | reverse complement strand
TATAATTGAAAAGAGGAGTTAATGATGCCGTATATCGATGTAAATGGAGAAAAAATTGAACTTAACGAAGAAGGGTTTCTGAATCATCCCGAGGAATGGAATAAGGAGATTGCTGGTGCTTTGGCAAAAACAGAAGAAGGATTAGATATGCTTACTGAAGATCATTGGGCTGTTATTAATTATATTCGGGGGTATTACCTGGAAAAAAATCTCGCGCCAATGGTACGTAAAATCTGTAAAAATACAGGATTTCAGCTTAAATATATATTTGAACTATTTCCCTCTGGACCGGCCAAAGGAGCATGTAAACTTGCAGGTCTTCCGAAGCCTGATGGATGCGTCTAGGATAATAGAATTTGCTAAGATATGGTATTATCCTCTCTTTTTTTATCACGGTTATTTATTTATTTTTCCTGATAATCAGAACTTTCTCTTTCGGCAAAAAATCCTTATATGCAGAGTCTCAGGGAGATGTGAAAAAGGGAATTATTTATGCATTTGGGCAAGGTATGATGCCCTGGGAAAAAGAAAGTGCAAAAAAACACCTTATTACATATTTCGCAGGTATTTTTTATCATTTTGGTATTTTTTCTGCTGCATTTTATGTTATTTCGATTATCATCCATTTTTACATTGGTGATCTAATTGTCAATTTAATAAGAGCACTTGTATTTATTGGAATACTATGCGGAATTGGCCTGTTGGTTAAAAGGATTATTCTCCCTTACATGAGGAAAATTAGTACTCCTGATGATTTCATAGCAAATATTCTTGTTGATGTTTTTCTGGTTTTAGCTTTCATAGATAGTTATAATCTGGAATTGAGAAATGTTTTCTTAGCAGCAGTGATAATTATGTTACTTTACATTCCTTTAGGGAAAATTCGACATTGTTTTTTCTTTTTTTACAGCAGAGTTATTTTCGGAATGTTTTATGGAAGAAGGGGGGTTTTCCCACAGAGTCAAAGCCGAAGGTATTGAACATGAAAAAAGAAGGAAATGCTAGAGATCAATATGAAGATAAAATAGATAACCTCAAGGCTGAAGATTTTGAAAAAGTAATTCAAGAATTTCGAAAGAGAATTCATTATGACTTTGCAGCCTGGCTTAATACCTGTGCGCATTGCGGTTTGTGTGCTGATGCATGTCATTATTATTTGACCTACAAGGATCCAGAGTCTATTCCTGGATATAAATTAAATCTTGTAACAAAGGTTTTTAAAAAGCATTTTGGAGATACTGCAAGCAAGGCTGTTTCTGCCTGGATAGGGGTGGAAGAACTGAATAAAAAAGTCATCCGGGAATGGGCAGACTCTCTTTTTGGAAGATGCAGTTTGTGCGGACGCTGTGCTATAAACTGTACTATGGGAATAAATATTCCTTACATTATACGGGCTGCAAGGGGAGCAATGGCAGCTGTAGACCTTGTTCCTCCAGGACTTCAGTCCACAGTTAATACAGCAATTGAAAAAGGCAATAACATGGGAATTACGAAAGAGGATTGGCTTGAAACGATAGAGTGGTTAGAAGATGAACTGAGACAGGAAGTGAATGACCCACAAGCTGAACTTCCTCTGGATAAAAAAGGAGCAGAACTATTATACACAATAAATCCCCGCGAAGCTCAATTCTTCCCAATGTCTATATTAGCTGCAGGAAAAATATTCTATGCAGCAGGAGAAAGTTGGACATTTTCAAGTGATTATTATGATGTGACAAATTATGGGCTTTATAGTGGAGATGATCATGTTTCGGGGGTAATGTCAAAACGGCTTGTCGAAACCTTGAGAGAGTTGGAATGTAAAAAATTGATACTTACTGAATGTGGACACGGATTTAATTCTAACCGTTGGGAAGCTCCGGAATGGTTGAGCATGAAATACGGTTTCGATGTAAGAAGTATTCTTCAAGTTGTTGCTGATTATATTCAAAAAGGACGTATCAAAGTAGACCCTTCTCTAAACAAAAAGGTAATGACACTTCATGACCCATGTAACCTTGTAAGGTTGGGAGGGATAGTTGAAGAACAGAGATATATATTGAGGAATGTTGCATCCCATTTTGTCGAGATGACACCTAACCGTGAAAAGAACTATTGTTGTGGTGGCGGAGGCGGACAGCTTGCAATGACTCGCTTTGCAAAACGACGAATTGAAGTAGGCAAGCTGAAAGCTGACCAGATCAGGAAAACAGGGGCAGAAATAGTTGTTGCACCGTGTCACAACTGTATTGATCAACTTTTAGAGCTTAACAAGCATTATAAACTTGGAGTGGAAATAAAAACAGTATGTGAAGTTGTTGCAGATGCTCTTGTGATCAAGAAGAAAAAACAAGATTAAGTCACTGAATTCGAATTTCTCTTATTTTTTCCGCGAAAAAGCAATTTCTTTTACAGCGTTGATGGCTGTCTTTATGTGTTCTTCTGTATTGAAAGGTCCGATTCCAAAT
>AWNV01000132.1 GCA_000493965.1 Candidatus Aminicenans sakinawicola JGI OTU-1 | reverse complement strand
CATCTTTTTCGCAGTCTAGTCCATGCATATTAGGAGCATAGAAGAAATACTTCATCTGCCGCCAGCTTTCAGTAAAAATTTGATTCCATTCCTCCCTGATATTGATTTTTGTTTCCATCTTGGATAGATCAAGCTTATCCTTTATTTTTATTACTAATTTAGGAAGGTCAATTACGGCATAATCCTTATTCTGAGAGAAAAGCATTTTCTTTTGATCATAGGAAATTTCATAACCATTGATGTTTCCAAGATCTGTTTCTTTCTGTTCCTTTAAGTCAAACATTTTCATAGAAACTTTTGTGTCTCTATTTCCTCTTATCAGGTAATAGATTGTATCATCTACAGAAGTGATGTCCCTGTAATTTGCAACTTGAATCGGCAGGGCAATAATTCTCTCTTTTAGGCCTTCAGGATCAATTTTAACATCTACTTTTTTTACTGAAGTATCTGTTTTAGTTTCTCCTTTTTTCCCGGATTTGTCAGTCTTTGCAGTTTCTTCCTTTTTTATAGATACTTCGTCACTTTTAGGTTCAAAAGGAGACTTCACATCCTTAGTCAAAGCGGCAAGATAGATTCTTCCCATAGACAGATATGAATGATTATACTCTGTTCTGCTGAAGATAGGGTTAAAATCCCTGTCCGAAACAAAGAAAAGATACTTTCCTCCGGAATGAAAACAAGGCGAATAAGAAGAATACCATCCATCTGTAACTTCAATTGTCTTTTTTGTCTCAATATTATAGAGATAAATCTTCATCATGGATTCGAGTTCTGGCTTTACATAAGCAAGCCAATTGCTGTCAGGAGACCAGCAGTATTGATTTATTTCCCAGGCTTTCGCCCTGGCGACTTCTGTAACTTTCTTTGTCTGGATATCGACATAATTAAGGCGCAGAAGCTTATCACTCCAGAGAATCTTTTTGGAATCCGGAGACCAGTAAATCTGATATTTATATGTATCTGCATCTTTTGTGACCTGCTGCTGTTTTCCTGAGCCGTCCTGTGCTAAAATATAAATCTCATCTTCCCCACTCGAATCAGAGATATAAGCAATCCACTTCCCATCAGGGGACCATTTTGAATTCCTCTCATGAACACCTGAAGAATTAGTCAAGTTGCGAGTATTTCCATACTTTACAGGAACAGTAAAGACCTCGCCACGTGCCCCAAATAAAGCTCGCTTTCCATCAGGAGAAATTTCATAATTTGTTATACTATCAGAAACTTTTATGATCTTGTTCCGGTTTGAATTCGTATCATTAGCAATAACCACAGGAATTTTAACTGCCTCTCCTTTTGCGAATTCAAACCTATAAATATATCCTCCATTTTCGAAGACAATAGCCTCAGGACCCAGGGAGGGAAATTTAATATCGAATTCAGTAAAACTTGTAAGCTTTTTAATTTCTTTATTATCACAATCATAGACATAAAGATTCATTTTCTTATTTTCATCTCTATCAGAAAGAAAATAGATCTTGTTTCCACTCCACATTGGAATTATATCCTGAGCCGGATTATCAGTAATATTTTCAACTTGTTTCTTCTCAAAATCATAAACCCAGATATCATCAGCCATACCACCTCTGTATCGCTTCCATGTCCGGAACTCACGAAAAACCCGGTTATACGCCAATTTTTTATCATCTGAAGAAAACGAGCAGAATCCCCCTCTAGGCAAAGGAATCTGTTCAGGAATTGTGCCTTCTATTGAGACCAGATACAACTGACCATTAAAATCGTTCCATTCCCTCATACGCGAACGGAAAACAATATGCTTACTATCATGCTTCCAACCTATAACTATATTATTCGGACCCATCCTGTCAGATACATCATCCCTGCCCAGAGTTGGAGTATATGTCAATCTTTTAGGAATCCCGCCTTCTTTCGGTATCAAATAAACTTCACGATTTCCGTCATACTCTCCTGTAAAAGCAATATACTTTCCATCAGGTGAAAATCGGGCAAATACTTCAAATCCTTCATGGCTTGTCAGCCTCCTGGCAATACCACCTGCTGAACTGACAGTATATAGATCTCCAGCATAGCTAAAAACAACCTGGTCACCAAACACAGCAGGAAAGCGCAGAACACGAGCCTCATTGCCAGCATAAGCTGTTCCACAAATTAATGCTAAAAGCAGAGTTAATCCTGCCAAAACTTTATTTTTCATAATTCCTCCTTTCATATTAAAACTGGATTATTCATAAAAACTGCCTATTTCACTAAACCATATCAACCAGCCAGAATCATTCTTCATGAAACTCTCAGAACTAATTTGTTCTAGTATGAAAAATCGAGAGATTAAGGTTGCAATCATTGATAATTCTATTAATTCCTCAATCTATACACCGGTGAAACACTGGAAGTCCTTTTTTAATGAAGAATGGGTAGCTTTCAAAGCTAAGGAGAGCCAGTTCCCTGATCTTAAAAACGGAGAGTATACTCATTTGATTTTAACCGGTTCTGAATCTTCGATTTTGGGAAGAGAAAAATGGGCATATGAAGAAATAGGACTCATCCAGGAAGCAGTTGGAAAAAATCTTCATATTATTGGAAGCTGCTGGGGGCATCAACTTCTTGCTGTGGCTCTCGCAGGCCCTTTGTATGTCCGGAGGTGCACAAAACCTGAAATAGGCTGGATTAAAATCTTTATAAAAGAGGCTAATTCAATTCTGGGAAAGGAAAAACAGGCATTTGCCTTTTCTTCTCATTTTGATGAAGTTATAAATTTGAACGATGATTTTACCATTCTTGCATCCTCAGAACAATGTCGGATTCAGGCTTTTCAGGTTAAAGATCACCCCATATGGGGTATTCAATTTCATCCAGAAATGAATATATCTGATACACAAGATTATTTAAAAGACTGTATTTCTCTAAAACTAGAAACTTCTAGCTTATTTGAAACAGCTTTGAAGTCGATTCCTGAGGATTCAGGCCTTATATATAAGATTATTGAACGGTTTTTCTGTAAATAATGATTATATCGAGCCGGTCTTTTTTCCTTGACAAATGGGGATAAATTGATAATATTAGCTTAAGAATTAAGGAATCGTATTATTAAGAGAGGAGGCGTAATGAGAGACAAAAAAATAGTATTTCTGGTTATTGGTATCCTTATTCTCTTTACCATAGGTTCGTATGCAGAAACAAAGAAATTAAAACAGATTGGACGCTACACGCTTGTTCGCATTAAAGGAAGTGTGCCAACCACTGAAGTGATGAAAATTCTGATCGACAATTATGCAGGTGATATTAAATATGGTTTTGATTTAGCTGGGTGCGGAGATTTGTACTTTCCTTTTATTGAACAGATAAAAACTGCATCTTTTGAAGAAAAAGAATTGGCAATCGGAGATAAATTGATGTGGATGCTGTTTCGTTCTCATGGAAAGGTCAAAATTGTTGAGGACATTGAATGGGCAGGTAAGAAGCCACTTCAAGTTTTTTCTTTCGTAGTTAAAAAAGGTTTTAAACATTACGAATTCATAATCCCAAAACCATGCGGGAATATTTCTCTTCGTAAAGTTGAAGAAATTATCCCAGATGCAATTTGTGATATACAAGTAGATCCTGCTAAGGCAAACATCAATGATCCAATTACTGTTGATATGGGCGGAACACAGCATGCAAAATCAATGGAAGTTGAAGTCTTCGATCCTGAAGGAGCAAAGATTACTACAAAATCGTTGTCTTCTGAATCTGCAAAATGGCAGACAAAATTTGACAAACCAGGTGAGTATAATTTTAAGGCGAAAGCCATAAATTTTGAAGGCAAATCTTCGGTAAATCCTTGTGAGGCAAAGACTTATATCAATTATCCCCCTATTTGTAAGCTCTGGACTACATGTCTTCCATGCGAAGATTATGTTGAAAGACCTATAACATTTGACGCTTCGAATTCGACTGACCCTGATGGAGAAGTTGTAAAAGCCGATTTCGAGATTACTGATGAAGAAGGGAATGTTATTGATACCTATTCTGATTCAGATAAACCATTCACTTGGGATAAAATATTTGACAAACCCGGAGTATATACTATTTCATGTGTAGTAACTGATGATTTTGGGGCAATATCCCAACCAGCCAAAATTGATATGGAAGTCACACAGAAAAGGTCCTACTTTTTAGTGGAAGGCGGCCCATTATTAGCCAGAGGAAGTCATGGACCTTACGGATTTGGGCGTATTGGTTTTCTTTATGAGATAATTCCGGATAAATTAGATTTCATCCTTTCAAGCGGAGGGGCGTTGGCTTTTAAAAGTGAGCCATGGAAGTCGTTCTTTATGGCAAATGTCCTTTTAGATGTTCATGTTGGACCTGCCTTCTTTGGTGGTGGGGCTGGTTTTGCAACCAAGGTAAAAGAAACGAGAAATTCAGATGCTTTGCTTATAGGTAATGCGGGAATTGATTTGTTTGACAATTTTACAACGAAAGGCGCTCTCTTTTTTGAAGTTCATGCTCCGGTCGGGAAAGATCGGTCGTTCTCAAAGCATCATAAATTATTGCTTGGTTTCAGGCTGCTCTTCTAAGGTTGCATAAACTATAATTCAGAAAGTATAAGGCCAGGGATTCAATCCCTGGCCTTTTTTTTTGCTAGCGGATGAATATGGAGGCATTGGTGGAGTAAGGACGAAGACATCCCAAGCCAGCCTAACCTAGATCAGAACCTATCAATAGTAAAGAACCAAAGAGATAAGATTTAGCTAACATATGGGTATTAATCTATACAAGGCAAAGCAGATGAATTTGAGGGAATGGAAGAAGCGCCATTGAAAGATTTAGCCTTTCTGAGTCGATCTTCGAGGGAACCCGACGAAGTCGGGCCTGATGGATGTGTGAGCACTGTATAATCAAAGGAGCGGTGTTAATGATTGCTGAGGGACATTGTGGCGCTGCTTAATATAAACACGCGGAGTTCCAGCAGAGCCGAGAAGATCGGGGAGGAAATGGCGTTAAAAATCTTAGTGGAGCGCAAACATGCCTTCAAATTCATCTTATCTTAATACAGCAATTTTTATGAATAATTCAGGAGAACGTGGGTTATTCACGAGCCAAGCTTGCTGCAGATGTAAGGCACAGCACATGAAGTTGTGGTCCTTCACCACGAATGAGCTGTAACGCAGCAGATGCGGTAAGATCGGCTCGCCTGAAAGGTAAGAATTGCTGATAATAGATTTAAATTATATTATTGAGAAGGCATAGGATAAAGTAGTCCTGAGAGTTTCATGAGGAACGATCAAAACTTGTTGATATTATATTAATTCTATCAGCAATTTTTATGAATAATCCACGTTAGAAAAACTTACTCAATTTCGTAATTTCATCATTATAATACTTGCGGTAAAGGATTTCCCATTCTCTGCTGCCTTCTTTGATAGATTTCTTCTGTGATTCTATTTTTTCAATTGAACGTTTATCTATTAAGTCATATAGTTTGAGTTCTTCTTCGATACTCTTTACTATGCTAAGACGAATATCATTGGATTCATCGAGAAACTCTACTTTGTCATTTTCGAACAGAGAATTAAGGATTTGACGTGATAAAAAATTGATTTTTTCTCTTGATAATTTAATACTCAAAGGACAATATCCTTCTCTTTAGCTAATTTTGTCTTTATCATTCTAAATATTGTTTGATATTCAATATTTTCATTTCGAATCTTTTCCATGTTCTGATTAAGAATAACCCTAACTTCCTGGTCAAGTTTATCTTCTTTTTGGAACTCTTCTGTTATGAGATTAACAAGGTCTTCCATTAGTTTGTTTTTGTTTTCAGAAATTATTTTATCATCTTTAATAAGATTTCGTGTTATGCAAAAAGCCATGTGATCTATTTGACTTTTACTTAATCTCATTTCACATCTAAAAATACAATACATTTTACTAAAATTCAAGGATTGATTTTCTAAAGGTTGGTTATTTTTTTTTTAGCTAATAAGTATAAGGAATAAACAAAACCACCGCAGCAGACAGCAAAAACAAACACCATAAAGATAAATGCATCAATAGCCATTTTTATTAACTTCCATATTTTTTGTAATAATTTTATTCAAAAGAATAAATATGCATATAGCTACTGTCCA
>AWNV01000131.1 GCA_000493965.1 Candidatus Aminicenans sakinawicola JGI OTU-1 | reverse complement strand
AAAAAAATAGCGATTTTAGCACATTTGTTTAGCGGAGCAAGTAGCCTTAAATCACCGCTTTGTCACTTAACAAGTATCCACGGATTATACTCAGATATCAAGGACTTTAAAAAGGGGGTCGGACCATGCTAACTTTATAGTGGCTTGGCGGATTCAGACCAAAATGAAGAGCAATTTAAGGATCAAGCAATTGAGGTTCCGCTTGATAAATATTATCGGACTGCTCCCCTGATTCTATCTGAATCAGATAGACTATGTAAGATTGTGACGGAATGATTATCCCTGGTGCGTCAGTCAGAAGCTGACGTTTTTAGGCCTCTTGTTTTCTCTTCCTCGAACGGCCTTGGAAAAGAGAGTAGACGACAGGAACAACAACCAGGGTGATCAATGTTGAGCTCAATAAACCGCCTATGACGGCCCGGGCCATCGGTGCCTGAGCTTCACCACCTTCTTTGAGCCCCATGGCAAGGGGAATCATGGCCATGATGGTCGTGAGCGCCGTCATCAATATTGGACGTAAGCGGCGCCGGCCAGCCTCTTCGATCGCCTCCCGTAAACCCATTTTATCTCGGCGCCGGAGAAGGTTTGTGTAGTCCACGAGCAGAATGGCATTATTAACCACGATGCCTCCCAGCATGATACAACCGATGTAAGACTGGACGTTGAAGGTTGTACCGGTGAGAAAGAGCATTAAAACGACGCCGATAACGGCCAGGGGAACTGAGAACATGACGATAAACGGATCACGAACTGATTCGTAAAGCATGGCCATGATCATAAAAACCAGCATTATAGCCAGGATAATACTCACTAGAAGCTCCCTGAATGCCTTCTGTTGCTCCTCGTAGTCTCCGGTGAAGCCGATGCTGAAATCACTTGGAATGGGAACAGAGCGAAGGCCTTCACGAATATCGGCTATAACTGAGACAAGGTCTCTTCCAGCGATTTCCGCCGAAATAGTAAGAACCCGTTCCCTGTCCCTTCTTTCAATTCGCATAGGTCCTCTCTGAGGTCGGACATTAACAACATTCCTTAAACTTACTTGCTCTCCGTCTGCATTGGTCAGAGTAAAATCAAGAATATTATTGATATCCAATTTTTCCGAGTCTTTAACCTTAACCAGGATTCTGTACTCACGTCCACCTTCTCGGTACTGGCTAGCCTGAGTTCCCATCAGAATAGTCTGGATAAACCCTCCGATCTGACTCACCGAAAGTTTCATATCCGCGGCTGCCTGCCTGTCTATGTTAAAAAGTTCCTCAGGGTTTCCTATTTCCCGGCTGAGTCTGACATCTGTAACTCCATTGACGTTTTCGGTTATTCTCTTGACCTGCTGGGCCAGCGCTTCGCCGGTTTCCAGGTTATAACCACGAATTTCGACTTGAACCCTTTCCTCACCACCACCTCCTCTCCTCCCGAACATCATCTGACCTCCACTCGCCCGGGTCCGGATGATGACTCCCGGAATGCTAGAAAGTTTCCGTCTAATATCCGAAGCGATTACCTCGCTTGATCTCGAGCGCTGGGATTTGGGATTGAGCTTAATGGTGATATTTCCGCTGTTAGCGCCGGACCGCCAACCCCCGCCGCCGCCTCGTTCTTCAATGCTATACAGCTCCGGAACTTCCTTCTTTATGATTTCGGAAATCATTTTTAACTTTTCATCCATGACACCCAGCCTGGTTCCCACTTCCATCTCAACCGTAACCCGCACCTCACCTTCATCTGTAGAGGGCATGAATTCGCTTCCTATAAAACGGATGAGTACTATACTTCCAACCAGGAGCAAGGCCGTTATTCCCAATACCAGAAAGCGGTGATCGAGAGCATAATGGAGAAGGTTTTTATAGGAGTTTTCTAATCTTCTGAAAAACTGACGGATGATGACAACGGCTTTTTGCCTCCGTTTTATAGGATGGGGATTGTCCAGCCGGGTCGGCCTGAGAATGCGGCTGGAGAGCATTGGGACTAAAGTCAGAGCAACAAACAGCGAACAGATTAGAGAAAAACTGACTACATAGGCCAATTGTTTAAACATGATACCCGAAATACCACGCATAAAAACCATGGGTAAGAACACAGCAATAGTTGTAAGAGTACTGGCAATAATGGCTGCGGTAACTTCATGACTGCCTTGCTCAGCAGCTTTGAAAGAAGGAACCCCTGAATCTTGCAAGCGGTAGATATTTTCCAGGACGACAATGGCATTGTCGACCATCATCCCGATCCCGAGAGCCAGTCCGCCTAGGGTCATGATGTTCAGGGTGAACCCTCCAAAATATATCAGGGAAAAAGTGGCGATAATGGAAATGGGAATGGCAGTGGCGATGATCAGCGTGCTCCGAATATTAGTAAGGAAGAAAAGAAGCACTAAGACCGCCAGGATTCCACCGTACAGAGCTGCAGAACCCACATTACTGATAGCATTTTTTATGAATTGAGAGCTGTCTCTAGCCGGGATTATCTGGATTTGAGGAATGTCCTGCTGAATTTTCTCTATTTCCTTCAGCACTTCCTCAGCTACTTTGACCGTGTTTTTGCCAGATTGTTTATTTATAGCAATCCGGGTTCCTGGTATTCCGTTAATCCTTGCAACTCGTGTTATTCTTCTGTGTGTATCCTCGATACTTGCAATTTCTTTCAGCCGAATAGGAACTCTATCACGTATGGACACAACTGTTTCCCTGATTTCATCCAAGTTTGCATAGACACCGGGAATACGGATGAGAATTTCATAATTTCCTTTTTCAATGATTCCTGCGGGTAGGTCGATGTTTTCCTGTCTAATTTTACTGATAATCAAATCCATCGGAAGGCCGAGGGCTTTAATTTTATCAGGATAAAGATTAACCTGGATTTCCCGCTCAAGCCCGCCCCAGATATCGACCGATGCCACCCCCGGAACCCGCTCGATTCGGTAAGCTATCTGTTCGTCAATGATTTTTCGCGTTTGGATAGGGTCAAGGTTACTCAATGCCCCGAGTATCAGGATAGGAAACATAGCAGGATCGAATTTCCTGAGCGTCGGCCTGTCGATGTCCTCCGGCAGACGGGGTATTATTCGGTCAAGACGCTCTCGGACATCATCAGCCGCATCATCCAGGTCAGCTCTCCATGAAAACATGATTCTCACTGTACTTCTTCCCTCTGTAGAAACAGAAAAGATCTCTTCCACGCCTTGAACCGAACTCATGGCCTCTTCAATAGGACGGGTAATCAACTGTTCGATTTCTTCAGGACCGGTATTCGCGTAGGATGTAGAAATATTGAGAGTGGGATAGACTATTTCCGGCATAAGGTCGATGGGAAGCCGACTGAGAGAAACAACTCCAACAAGGATAACAGCCAGGGTTAACATTACTGTAAAAACAGGGCGTCGAATCGAGAACGCGGTAATATTCATTGCTGGCCTCCCGAAGAATTTTTCTCGCTTGTGTTTGGCTTCCCGGAAGCATCTATATTGGCCTCTGAAGCGGAAGGTATGTTCCGGGGAAGAATAATGCTTGAACCATCTTCCAGGAGATGATGTCCAAGGGTAACCACATATCCGGAGATCTGGGAAGGTTCGAGGATTTCAACTCGCTCTCCTTCGATGATGCCAACTGTAACCGGTTGGAAATAGGCTTTTTTATTCTCAGTATCTGCCAGAAAGATCCCCCGTTGGTCGCTTCTATCGACCAGAGCGCTGTACGGAACTATCGTTGTCTTCTCACGTCTGGCAAATTCTATCTGAGCGTTGATAAACATGCCGGGCTTGAGGATTCCCTCAGGATTCTGAATTTCAATCTCTACCCTTGCTTGCCGGGATGTCTCCTTCAGGAGAGGGGCTATTCTGACCACTTGGCCGCTAAAGGTTTTCTCAAGAAATGCGCTGCTCGTAATCGTCGTCTTCTGTCCGGTTTTCAACCGGAAATAATCTTTGTCAGTTACATGAATAACGGCTGTGAGGGGCTGAAGGTCGATGATGGAAAGAATAGGGGTGTTAGGAGACAGCATCGCGCCCGCATCGACGAACCTTTCTCCCACATATCTGATATCGCTTCCTTTTTCCCATGAGGTTTTAATCCGGGTGTAAGCAAGGCGAACCCTGGAAGCTTCCAAAGCTGCTTCTTTATTCGCCAGTTGGGCAACCGTTACCTTGCACCTGGATTCCTGAGCATTGTACTGGGCCACAACCGCATCCAGCTGGGAATCCGATTGAATGCCTTTCTGGTGGAGAGTTCTCGCCCGTTCCAGGGCTCTTTTGAACACTTCCAGAGAGCTCTTGGCCTCTTCAAGGTTAGCCCTGGCGACTCGAAGGTCCGCTTCTGCCTGAATGGCCTGTTGTTGATACTCTTCATCTTCGAGAACAGCCACCAGTTGACCGCGCCTCACCGGATCGCCGATATCGATGAGAAGCTGGTTCAATTTACCTGAGATTTTGGGGGCAACGGTGAACTGGGATTTGGGAATCAGTGTCCCGTAAAATTGGCCCATATCTTTGATAGAACTTCTCTCAACCGGCGCAATCTCGACGGCTATAGAAATTCCGCTTTGGCTCATTCCTGGGATTTTATTGGCCGCAAAAACACTTCTGTAGACTCTCCAACCGAAGAACCCCACCACGGCGATGACTACGGCTATGATTATCGGAGTCTTTCTCTTGACGATTAGGCTTTTTAGTTTTATTTTCATAGTTTTACTCTCTAAAAGAAATGTGTCCTTTATTTATATCCGGCATGGCTTTTTCTCTTCTTGCTTACAGACTGTCGATTTTCCCTACCTTTCTTGTAATCCCGCTGATGTTTTGTTTTTCAAGGACTATTCCCTGAATCCGCTTGAGATTGGCTAATGATATATTATAGTCCACAACTGCCTTGAGTTCCATGATCTGAGCACTGGCCAAATCCCTCTGGTATTGAAGAATGAAGTAGTTTGTGCTCAATCCGACCTTAAATTTTTCTTCTTCGGCCTCCAGCTTTTTCTGAGCCAGTTCACGGGCTGCCTTGTAGGCCTCAACCCGCTGATAGTTGGTCTGGACGGCCCGTACAGCGGTTTTGATTTCCAAAAATATCTGTTGTTCCTGGTTTTTTAACCTCAGCCTTGTCTGCTCGAGGTTGAGCTTTGCCTGTGCGTAGGAAGCTCGGGAGAAAAGGTTATTCAGGGGATAAGAGAGGGTCAGTCCCACAGACCAGTTATTGTATTTGAAGTTGAAGGCATCCTTGAGGGCATCGGAACTTCCCCCAGGGATTTTCCCGATTATGTTGCCCGTCAGAGCGTTCCCCTCCTCATACAGAATCTGGTCTCCCGAGACACCCGGACTCCAGTAAGAAACCTGAAGACGGAGATCTGGAAAGAGCTGATTTTGGGCATAACTAAAATTAAGCTCTTTGTTCCTCAAATCTACCCTTGTGGCCTGAAGGTCCGGCCTGTTCTGCATGGCTGCAAGCAGGGCTTCTTCAAGGCCGAGTTCTTTTCTGACGACTGAAGGGCTGTCCGTGGGAACGATCCTTACGTCTTCGGTGTTTTCCACTTCGGCCGGAAGGTTCATGATGGTCTTGAGAAGATCTTCGTTATTCTTGACCATGGCTTCTGCCTCCAGTATATCCGCCTTTCTTATGGCCACATCAGCTTCAGCGCTCAGGATTTCGATGGGAGGAAGAATGCCGGCTTCGATTTCGGATTTGTTTTTCTCCAGCAATTCCCGGGCTAATTTCAACGATTGCCTCCGCACCTTCAGGTTTTCCATGCTGTAGACTAGATTCCAGTAGGTGTTTTCCGCGATGTATATGGTGTCCTCCAGGGCTTTTGTAAAATTCTTTTCAGAAATATCCCTGTTGTTCTTAGCGACGATGATTTCCCGGCGGTTCATCTTGAAGCCGAAATCCTTCAACAGAGGCTGACTGAAGGTGAAGCGGAGAGTGCTTCCGTAACGGGGATTGATACTCTGAAACCTGCGGTTTGTGTCGGTCATGTTGCTGTTTAGACTGAGGGAGAGGTCGCCTCCTGTGGGAATAAACTGGGAAATCTGGACGGAGTAATTGTTTTGAAGTGTGGAGACAGTATCTGACGCATCAAGGAATGAATAAGATGCTGAGAGGGCATCCTGCTTGTTATAATTTAAAGCCAGCGCAGGCATGAATTTTTCGCTGGCGAACGAAACCGAGAGATTGGCAATCTCAGGGGTGATAATTTCTACAGCCAGCCCGAGATTATTCTTCACTGTCTTTAAAATACATTCTTCAAGGGAAAGAGAAAGCGCATTTTCTTCCTTCTGTGCGAGGAGAGGGAGAGAAATAAAAAAGATAAATGCGATCAAACCTCCTTGGATTTTTCTGGGCATCTTTTGCCTCCATATAGAAATTTTTGGACATTCCTATTTAGGTTATTCATAAATAACCCTGGCTGAACACTACGAGTTTCCTTTTTGGGGGAGAAAGCAAATTCCAGAAAGGCATGAGATATTTCTTCTGCCCGTCAACTTGATTTCTATTCTCCATAGATATTTAGACGAAGGAATCTATGTTTTCTTCCCTTCAGTATCACTCCCACCATTTCTTCCTGATCTTAGAAATTTAATTCTGAACCAACAAAAAAATATACCTTGAGGAGTTGGATGCAAAAAAATTGAATGAGTTGCAAAGAATTCTTAGTGCCTTCTCCTCGGCACTTTTTCCATGGTGATTCAACAAAGAACATAAAAGCACTTGCCCGCCCGGAAAATATAGTAATTTGGTTTTTGTGCTTGCCTCGGTTTGCTCTCATTTATGTCCAATTTAAACTTACTTACATTCACAATCACATATTTTATTATAGCGAAAAATTGTGGGTCATTAAAGAAAAACTTCTGAAAAGCGACTCCCGCAGGAGGTGCATCACATCATCATGTTACCTATCTCTTGAATTAAAAATTGACTTATGATTTTTTTCTTCTTATTATTTTAACATGGGGGAAAAAGATAAATCTGTGCAATCTCACAAATCAGTTGTTCTCATTTTCTTTTTTATTATGCTGATAAATGCATCTTTATTATTATCCACGCCACAACAAACAGAATATAAAGGGATAGTTCATAGTATAGAAGTTAATGCCATTTCATTAGCAGTTACAGTTCAGGATAAAAAAGGAAGGTATATTAACAACCTAACAGGGGAAGATTTTACTATATATGAAAATGATCAAAAGCAGGGCATAACATATTTTAGCCACAATTTTGAAGCTAACATGAGTTTGACTGTTCTACTTGATGTAAGCGGGAGTATGGCTGTTCAGGATAAACTTGAAGAAAGCAAAAAAGCACTTAATTATTTGATTAAATATCTTCTTAGTCCTCGGGATGTAATTTCGTTATTAATTTTTGCTGATGGAGAGGTGGAAATTGCTGTGGGTTTTACTGCTAATAAGAATGATTTTTTAACCGTACTGGAGAAGATTGAGGCTTATGGACAGACTGCTTTAAATGATGCTATAGCTGTATCTCCAGCATTTGCGAATAAAGGAAAAAATGAAAAGAGAGCAGTTCTTTTAATTACAGATGGGATTGAGAACGACAGCCAATATTCTCAAGATCAGGCAGTTGAGATTTCAAAAAAAGTAGATATCCCTATATATACCATCGGGTATAAAATTCCTTTAAGCGAGCAATATTTAAAAAAGTATAAACATTCTCCTGCATTAACATCTTCTGGTATAGTGGATTCTCTGGAGGGATTCTCAAAAGCAACAGGAGGAAAGGCATTTTTTATTAATCAGATTGAAGAATTGATACTTGCTTTCCGAAAGATAAAAAACGAACTCAGTTATCAGTATATACTTGGATATACATCATATAAAAGCCAAGAAGATGAGTATCGAAGAATTAAGGTTGTTACTTCAAAAAAGAAATATAAAGTAAGGACAAGAGAAGGATATTATAGCAGCAGGAAAGTAGGTGATGGATGAGTTGTTGATAATTATAAATTATTAATAGATAATTATTATTGGCTTAAGTATGGAGGTGAAAATGAGTAAAGAAAAAATTACATTTTATTTTGGAATTGTATTGCTAGTGTCGCTGATGGCCTGCACCGGTTGTGCTACTAAAAAATACGTTCTCGGAGAGGTAGCTGTCATGGATCAAAAAGTAGAAGCGGTGGAAAGTGCAATTGAGGAGAGTCAGAAAAGAATTAAAGAACATGATGAAACATTGGCTACACTCGGCTCCTTGATTTCCCAGCAAGAGTCTGAATTTGATAAATTTGATAGCAAAATTGAAGAAGTGAAAAAATATGCCCGGGGAAAATTAATTTTGCAAGAGATTATTATAAATGAGAAAAGTAAATTTAAAATAGATAGTTATGAACTCAGTGCTGAAGTCAAAGAGATATTAGATAAGTTTGTCATGATGCTTATTGCTCAAGATAAAGGTGTGTATCTGGAAATTCGTGGACATACCGACAGTAGTGGGCCGGAAAGCTGGAATTTAGTTTTAGGAAAGAAAAGAGCTGAAGCAGTGATGGAGTATCTACACAAAAAGTATAATATTCCTCTCCACAGAATGGAAGTAATAAGCTATGGAAGTTCAGAACCAGTAGCCGACAATGCAACTCGTAATGGAAGAGATCAGAATAGACGAGTGGAAATATTGGTTTTTGAATAGGAAGTTGTAAATATAATTAAAACTGTTGCATTTCAGTAAAATCTGGAGACTTATGGTATTTCCTGAAGCCCAGTTTAGGTATAGCTCCTGTCTATGACTCCAAGTAATACAAATTCCAAAAATTCAAAGATCGAGAGTTAGACTCCCTTTGCTGGCTCTCCTTTATCAGGATGGGGCATGCTTCTATTTTTTCAATTTTGTCATGGTTTTTTAAGAAAGAAAGAGTGTCAAAAAATAGAACCGTCCCACACGCCATTCCCTCTCCGCCCTTCTCAGGGGCTTCGGAACTGCGCATCTTTGCTCTTAATACACTGGGACGGGAAAAAAGATACTTACATTTTTAAATTTTAGATGGGTATGATTCCTGAAATTCAGGTATAATAAGAAAATGGATTGATGAGAAAAGTCATAGTGATATCATTCATCAGCGCTATCATAGCTACCCTTGTTTTTATCGTCTTCTTCACCGGAGACAATGAAAAATCTCGGCAGCTTGATTCCACCGAAAATCTGAAGTCCTTACCTTATCTGACTTGGGTTCCGTCAGGGAAAAATATTCAAAAGTCAGGCGTAACCCGACATGACCGGAGGCGGTCTTGTAAGGGAAT
>AWNV01000130.1 GCA_000493965.1 Candidatus Aminicenans sakinawicola JGI OTU-1 | reverse complement strand
GTCCCTACCCAGATTATGTTTGGATGTGATTGGGCAATAGCAATATCCCCTACAGAAACAGTATTTTCCTTATAGAAAACCGGCTTCCATGAAATACCGTTATTTTCTGATTTCCATACACCACTCGGCCCTATGGCTGCATATATTATCCATGGTTGTTTTTCTACAACATCAATATCAACTGTACGACCGCCCATACTTGCCGGCCCTATGCTTCTCCATTTGAGTTTTTCAAATAACTTGCCTATTTTCTCAGCATTCTGCGGGTTAGCAGTTTGAGGAAAACAGAAGAAAGACAAAAAAACAGCTAAAAATGCAAGTGATAAATATTTTTTCATAATTCTTCCTCCCATGGATTATTCATGAGTCGTGTTATCGGAAATTTTCATAAATAATTCATGTGTACGTGGATAATTCAGATTCCACCAATCTGCATAATCTTTATACGAAATGTGGGTGCAGTGAAGCTTCTATTCAAATCCAGATCGCTTCCAACCATATCTATTCCATTCAGCATCTCATCTGCTGTACCTGCTATTGTCAGTCCTTTTACCGGAAAAGCGATCTTTCCGTTCTCGATCCAGAAACCAGAAGCTCCTCCGCTGAAATTTCCGTTTACAGGATTTATTCCATACCCTGTTACACCTTTCAATAACAATCCCTTTTTTGTCGCACGTATTATCTCCTCAGGAGAATTCTTGCCAGCTGCCATATAAAAATTATGTGCGCCTATTCCGGGAATGTTTGTATAACTTCTACGGGAAGCATTACCAGTACTTTTAATCCCAGCTCTTTTTGCAACAATAGTATTGTACATAAAACCTTTCAGTACCCCTTTATCTATGATTATCCTCTTCTGTGTTGGAACTCCCTCTCCGTCAAAAGGCCTGCTTCCCATCCCTTTTGGCATAGTTCCATCATCAATAATTGTTACCAATTCTGAAGCAATTTTCTGGTCCATTTTTTGCCTAAGAAAACTTGCTCCTTGAAGAACGCGTTCACCGTTAACCGCAGCTAAGATTCCGCCTAAAATCGCTCTTGCTACATCAGTATCAAAGATGACCTCAGCTTTTTGTGTTTTGACCATCTGCGGGTCAAGCATTTCATAGGCCTTGCGTGCTGCTTTTTCAGCAATTTCTTCAGGAGATTTTAGATCTTTAAAATTCCGCCTCGAACAGTATTCGCCTCCTGAGGATCTCTGATCTCCTTTTTCAGCTACAACATAAACACCGAATGAGCAAGCAGACATTTTAGTGCTTTTTAAAAGTCCTCTTGAATTAGCAAGAAAGACTTCTTCTTCTCCCTCTGAATATCCAGCTCCAGCACTCTTAGTTATGCGAATATCTTTCATTGCCAGTTTTTCGACTTTCTTTGCCATCTCAATTTTTTTATCCATTGGGACCTGACTGATATACGGGTCATAAAGATTTTCCACCGGTGTGATACCCAAGTCCTCAGGAAGAACATTATTTTCATCCTGAGTCATATTCCTGGCAAACATGATAGCACTTTCAATGGTATTTTCTAAAGCTGAATCCGAGAAATCATTACAACTGGAAAATGCCATCTTTCCTTTTACAAAAACTCTAAAACCGACACCGTGCGAAGCAGCTTCCTGGACAGTTTCTACTTCCCCATTCCGCACTTCGATGCTGAGATTGCGGCCTAATTCAATGTAAACCTCAGCTTCATCAGCACCTTTTTTTAAAGATTTATTAACAAGCTGTTCCGCTAATTTTTTATATTCCATGATTAACTCCTTTTTTATATCTTACCTTCTTGTCCTGCTTCCGCCTACATTGATCCCCCGGATTCTGACTGTAGGCTGGCCTGCCGAAACCTCTGCTTCCTGTCCTTTACCGCAGATTCCTGGACCAAAAGCCAGGTCATTGCCTACTGCATCAATGTTTGAAATAATATCCAGGCAGTTCCCGATCAATGTTGCTCCTTTGACTGGAGTCGTTTTCTTTCCGTTTTCAACAAGGTAAGCTTCACGACATGTAAAATTAAATACTCCTGTGGTCGGATTAACGCTTCCTCCGCTAAGGCTCTGTACGTAAATGCCGCTCTTTGTTGAAGCGAGTATATCTTCAGGCTTATCTTTTCCTCTCTCAATGAAAGTGTTTGTCATACGTGGGATAGGGATATAACGGAAACTTTCTCTTCGGCCATTTCCGGTTCTTTCCATTTTTAATTGTTTGGCTGATAGTATGTCTGTCATGTATTTTTCAAGAACTCCATCTTTTATAAGAATATTTCTCTTCATCTGAGTGCCTTCATCATCAAAATTGGTTGTTCCTCTGAAATTAGGCAAGCTTCCATCATCAACCATAGTAAATACATCGCTTGCAACTTTCTGTCCAAGTTTTCCGGTAAACACGCCGATCTGCTTGGCAATATTGTCAGCTTCCAAAGGATGCCCGACAGCCTCATGTACAAGAACACCACCCCATCCATTCTGCATAACAATATCCATTTTGCCAGCAGGGCATTCCTTTGCATCAAGCATAGCAATAGACTCTCGTGCGCATGTCCGTGCGACCTCTTCTGGAGTGACTTTTTCAAACATCTCAAATCCTGAATGTTTACTCAGCCTTTCTCGCCCCATGTGTCTTGTGTTATTTCCTACACCCAGTGTCTGAACAATAAAAAACAACAAAGGCAGCTCATCACTAAGCAAAAGGCTTTCGCTGTTGGCAATCGTTCGTCCCCTGACTTCATCATAATAACTTATGGAAGCCATCTTTATCCGTGAGTCATAATCTAAAGCAGCCTGGTTAGCCCTCTTCATTACTTCAATCCGTTTTTCATCTGTCACTTCTCCAAGAGGGATCTTAACCGTAATAAAGGAGTCTCTTTTTCCTTCATGGATGTCGACCGGTCCAACAGTTTCTGATCCTCTTGCTACATATGATGCCACCTCTGCAGCTCTTAAAAGTTTTTCTTCTGTGATATCATCCGAATATGCAAATCCAGTTTTGTCTCCAGATATAACTCTTACTCCTGCTCCCTGACTTATCCCAAAAACAGCACTTTTAAACTTGGATTCCTCCATCAGTATTCTTCGCGAGATCCTGTTCTCGATATACACATCAGCAAACTCGCCTCCCTTTTCCAAGGCTTTTTGAATTGTTCTGTTCAAAATCTGATGATCCAGTTTTAAATTTGCACCAGCTGGAAGTTGACTTTTACATGAAATAAGCTGACTCAGAATAGAAGGAGCGGCTGCAACAGCTAAGCCTCCTTTCAGGCTCAACTGGAGAAATTTGCGACGAGGTATATCCTCGACAAAGTAAGTTTTAAATTTCATGATTTACCTCTTATAAACATTTTTTTTAAATTATAAGCCACCTGAAACTATATATCAAAGAAAATTTATTGAAATCAGGAATAAAAACAAGTCTAAATCACGGCAAGTACAAAAAAAGAGAGTAATATTAAAATTTAGTATGTAATAAACAGTCCACTGATGCTTAACGAAATATATCTCTTATGTGAATAAATCAGGCTAAGATGTTTTTCTTAGAATATCTGAAAGTTTAATATTATTATTTTTCAAACTAATTCCTAACGACTTGTCCAATGCTGCCATTGAAAGGTTGTAATCAACAACAGCCTTAAGTTCATTCCCCTTTGCATCTGCCAGATCTCTCTGGTACTGAAGAACCATATAGTTCGTTGTTAAGCCAACCTTTAATTTTTTCTCTTCAGCTTCCAATTTTTTCTCTGCCAGTTCTCTAGCTGCCTTATAAGCATAAACCCTCTTATAATTCGATTGTACAGCCCGAACAGCATTTCTTATTTCGAGAAAAGCCATCTGCTCCTGATTCTTAAGATTCAACAACGACTTCTCCAGGTTAACTCTTGCTTGTGCATATGCTGCTCTTGAAAATATTGAATTAAATGGGATAGAAAGTGTAACGCCAACATACCAATTTTTATATTTAAATCCAAAAGCATCTTTTAATGCGTTTGAAGCCCCTCCTGGAACTAAGCCGATTATTTCTCCAGAAAAAGGATCGTTGTTTTCATATAAAATCTGGCTCCCTGATATCCCGGGGCTCCAGTAAGAAGCATTCAAGCTTAAATCGGGAAGAAGTTGATTCTTTGCATAGCTTAAGTCAATATTCTTATTCTTTAAATCGAGTCTTATCTGCTGTAAATCAGGCCTATTTTCCATCCCCGTTACTAGTGATTCTTTAAGTCCGACTTCTCTTTCTTCATAAGCTGGTTTCTCTGCAGGGATAATTTTTACTCCATCTTCCTCAGCCATGAGATTGATTAATGTTCTTAAGCTGTCCTCGTTATTCCTTACAAGAGTTTCAGCCTGAAGAATATCCGCCTCCCTCGTTGCTACTTCTGCTTGAGCACTCAGGATTTCTATAGGGGCTAGTGTTCCTACTTCAACTTCTCTTTTATTTTTTACCAGTAAATCCTGTGCCAGCTTTAAAGAATTTTTCTTGACCTTCAGGTTTTCAATGCTGTAAACAAGGTCCCAGTATGCTTTTTCCACATTGTATATCGTATCCATAAGAACACTTTTAAATTTGATCTCTGAAATATCCATGTTGTTTTTAGCTATTATGATCTCTTTCCGGCTGGCCTTGAATCCAAAATTTTTAAGAAGAGGCTGAGATAAATTTAAAGTAAGACTGCTTCCATAACGTGGATTGATCATCTGAAATTTCGTATTAGTATCGCTTTTATATGAGTAGAGAGAGACCGAAAAACTTCCTCCTGTTGGAATGGCTTGAGTGAATTCGGCGGAATAATCTTTATAGTCTGAAGTCACCTTGTCTGTAGCTTCAATCCATGAAAAAGAAGCAGAATTCGTGTTTTGCCTGCTGTAGCCAATAGAAAACTGTGGCAGGAATTTTTCCTGTGCAAGTGATACTGAGATATCAGTAAGTTCCGGGTTTAGAATCTCAACAGCAACACCAAGATTATTCTCCAAAGCACTTAATATGCAGTCCTCAAGAGAAAGATGTTTTTCTACTTCTTGAGCCCATAGCCCGGAGATAAAAAAAATCCCAGTTAATATCAGAAACATATTTTTAATCTTAGTCATTTCAAACCTCCTGTTTATTCAACAATCCATCCATCCAGCAGATTAATAATTCTTTGACCATAAGATGCATTCTTTTCAGAATGAGTAACCTGAAGAATCGTTGTCCCACTCTTATTCAATTCCTTAAACAGCTCCATGATTTCTTTACCTTCTTTTGTATTCAAATTACCTGTTGGCTCATCCGCCAGAATTAGTTTTGGTTCAGTAATAACTGCCCTCGCGACTGCTACTTTCTGCTGCTGCCCCCCTGACAATTGATTAGGAAACAGATTTTTCTTGGCAACTATATGAAACCTGTCAAGCATGTCACAAACCCTGCCTTTGCGTTCAGAACCCTTTATTTTTTTATACAAAAGCGGAGTTTCAAGATTTTCGTAGACAGTAAGGTCATCGATTAGGTGATAACTCTGGAAAACGAATCCAATGAAGTTTTTGTGGAGTTCTGAAAGTCTTTTTTCGTTTAAGCGGTGAACTTTTTGTTCTAAGAAGTAATATTCACCGCTGGAAGGTATGTCCAGCATCCCGAGTATATAAAGCAGTGTGGACTTTCCTGCCCCGGATGGCCCCATTATAGTTAGAAACTCGCCTTCCTCAACATCCAGGTTTATATTTCTCAGAACAAAAGTTTTTACAAAACCAGTGGAATAATATTTTGTAATATTTCTTAAACTGATCACATCAGACTCCTCAAAAAACGCATAGAGCAATGCGTTTTTCTTATTTCATATTAGGGTCCTGCGTTATGCTTTTTGCGCTTTGTTTTTATATCTTAAATTCTTTCTGGATATTTTCAGAAACGATATTGCCGTCAAAAAGATGAATTATACGATGGCTGTATTCAGCATATGCCGGAGAATGAGTAACCATTACAATAGTAGTCCCTGCTTCATGCAAATCTCCCAATATTTTCATTACTTCTTCACCATGAGCAGAATCAAGATTTCCTGTCGGTTCATCCGCTAGAATCAATTTTGGATGTCCAACAACTGCTCTTGCTACTGCAACACGCTGCTGCTGCCCACCAGAAAGCTGTTGAGGAAAGTGATTTTTGCGTGGTACCATCACCATCTGTTCAAGAGCCTCCATGACTCTTTTTTTTCGTTCCGAAGACGAATAACCAAGGTATAAAAGAGGGAGTTCAACGTTTTCATAAACAGTCAATTCATCAATAAGATTAAAGCTCTGGAAAACAAACCCGATGTTATTTTTACGAATACCTGCACGCTGTCTCTCAGAATATTTTGATATTTCTTCTCCCAAAAAATTATACTCACCGCTAGTAGGTTGATCGATCATTCCCAGGACGTTTAGTAAAGTTGATTTACCGCAACCAGAAGGTCCCATAATAGCAACATATTCTCCTTCTTTTACTTCAAGATTGATACTATTCAAGGCGGTTGTTTCTACTTCTTCAGTTGTGTAAATTTTTTTCAGATGTTTTGTTTTTATCATTATTTTTCTCCTTTATAATCTAAAAAAATTAATACAATTATTTAAATATCAACATTTCAGCATTTCCAAAACTTTCATATGACGAAGTTATGACATGATCTCCTGGCTCTAATCCTTCAAGCACCTGGTAGACATAAGTATTGTACATTCCAAGTTTAATAGGTTTTTTAGTTGCAAATTTTCCTGATTTATCAACTATAAAAATCCAATTTCCTCCAGTCGTTTGATAAAAACCTCCACGGGGCAGGATTATTTCTTCAGAAATCCCTCCTAATTGCAGGCTAATATGAAAGGTTTGGCCTCGCCTAATACTATGAGGTTCTTCACCTGTAAATTCCATATCTACTTCGAATCTTCCTTCCTGAACTTCAAGATAGACTTGTTTAACTATAAGATGATAGGTTTTTTCAGCAAATTCAAACTCACCGGTCTTTCCTTTCTCTACTCTTGCAATATAATGCTCATCTATTCCAGATCTTACTTTAAAATGATCTAAAACATCTATTTGTCCAAGACGCTGCCCTGTGGATTTGGATTGTCCGATTTCAGCATCAAGAGAAGTGATGTGCCCAGATATTGGTGCTGTAATAATAAGATTATCCTGTTTCTTTTTTACAATATTAAGATTATTCTGCATACGTTTTAAGGACGTCTCTAAGGCATCAACTTGAGCCTGTCTGAATGCCAACTCATTTTTCTGACTTTCGATAGTCAATTCCTTGCTCTTAACCAAATATTCATATTGATCTTTGGCCAATTCAAACTCATGCTTTGAAATCAAATTGTCTTTCCTCAGTTCTTTATAACGTTCATAGACACGATTTTGTTGTCGAAGACTGTTATCAACACTAATAAGATCTTGGTTTAGTTTAAGACGGTATTGCTCCATTTGAAGACGTGTATTGCGAAGATTATTGCTCTGCTGAAACAATTCGGCCTCTTTCCACATTATATCAAGCAGAAGATTTGTATTTGCAAGTTTTAGGATTTTATCTCCTTTCTTTACTATAGATCCGGCTTCTAAATAGATTTCTTCTACTCTTCCTCCGTCTACAGCATCAAGAAAATAGGTATTTATGGGACGTACTGTTCCCAAGATTGGAATAAATTCTTGGAATGGTCCTTTCTTTACGGTGGATATAGTAATCCGATCAGTTTTAACGTTTAAAGACGATTTGTTCATCTTAAAAAGAAACATATAAATTACAAAAATTATAAATATTCCCGAAACAGCATATATTGCAATTCTTTTTGGGGGCCATTTCTTTTTCTTGATTTTCCGGTCCATTCCCATTTTCTTACCTCCGACTCCTTTTGTTCCTTTATTTTTCTACAATATTATTATACGTATCTATTCTATAATTGGTTTAAAAATATATACTAAATTATTCTTATGTGCAATAAACATGCCAGTTCATTTATACATAAAACCTCTGGACAAATAGAAAGCATTTTTAAAGTGGTGTTCGTTTTCAAAACAAATAGTGTACGATATCGAACAAATGATTCAACAATTGGATAATTAATCCAATTTTTAACTGATGTACTTATCAGAGTTGAGATTCCCATGATAAGAATTTCTCAAGATTCTGGTATAAAATTTGCTTATTAAAAAAGCCAAAGATTTTTTTTCAGCCTTTTGCTATAATTAAACAAAAGAGCTATTTCATGAAAAAAAAGCAGGGAAAAGTACTCATCATCGATGATGATGAAGATATTCTTCAGGCGGCACGATTGTTTCTCAAGCAGCATGCTGCAGAAATACATGCTAGTAAAAACCCAAAATCAATTCCAAACCTCCTGAAAAATAATACATATGATGTCATCTTTCTAGACATGAATTTTGTCAAAGGAGCAACAAGCGGCAAGGAAGGATTTTACTGGCTTGATAAAATCCTTGAAATTGACCCTTCAGCAGTTATTGTTATGATTACGGCCTTTGGCGACGTGGAAATGGCTGTTATGGCAATAAAAGAAGGGGCTTCGGATTTCATTCTAAAACCCTGGCAGAATGAACGATTTCTTGCAACATATTCTGCGGCAATGAATCTTCGTCAGTCAAGAATAGAAGCAAAAAACCTTCGTTTACGCCAAAAACAATTAAGTGCTGACCTTGATCTCCCCTACCATGATTTCTTAGGTCAAAGCCAAGTGATGCAAGCCGTCTTTGCAAGCATACAAAAAGTTGCAAAAACAGATGCAAACGTTCTTATTCTCGGTGAGAACGGGACTGGAAAAGAACTTGCAGCACGTTCACTTCACCGCCAGTCTACAAAAGTAAACGAGGTTTTTATCTCTGTTGATATGGGAGCTTTGAGTGAAAGTCTGTTCGAAAGTGAGTTATTTGGCCATGTGAAAGGAGCATTTACTGATGCAAGAACAGACAGAGCAGGTCGGTTTGAAGTTGCATCGGGAGGGACTCTTTTCCTTGACGAAATAGGAAACATTCCATTTGCTCTTCAGGCTAAACTGCTTGGTGTTATTGCGACACGAACAGTGACCCGTCTTGGCTCGAACAAGCCTGTCTCAGTAAATGTACGCCTTATATGTGCGACTAACATGCCAATTTATAACATGGTAGCTCAAAATAAATTCCGCCAGGATTTGCTTTATCGAATTAACACTGTTGAAATCAATCTGCCTCCATTACGTGAACGACATGAGGACCTTCCTCTTCTTACAGATCATTTCTTAAGAATTTATTGTAAAAAATATAATAAACTTCTAAAAAAAATTAATACTGAAACCTTAAAAAAATTCGAAAGATATCATTGGCCAGGGAATGTAAGAGAATTGCAGCATGCCCTGGAACGGGCAGTCATAATGTCTGATTATCCGGTGCTGCAGCCTTCAGATTTTTTGTTTCCTGCTCAAAATAAAGAAGCTCTTATCTTTGAAGATTACAATCTAGAACAAGTAGAGAAAGCAACTATCCTGAAAGTCATCAGTAAACATGAAGGGAACATCAGCCATGCTGCCAAGGAACTTGGCCTCTCCAGAACTTCCCTCTACCGCAGATTGCAAAAATATGGTTTATAAACATTTTAGAGTCAATTTAATACTCCGTGTGCTATTATTATCTTGTACAATATTTCTTTTCTTCATTTTGCTCTTCAGGACCAG
>AWNV01000129.1 GCA_000493965.1 Candidatus Aminicenans sakinawicola JGI OTU-1 | reverse complement strand
TATTCATACCTGACGTTAACCGCAACCGGCACAACTTCGTCGTCTAATGTCAATGTGGCGGATATTTTGACTACAATTTTATCGAGAGTTTCACCGGATTCGTTAATTAAATAAAGTTCCCAATCGTTTCTTGCCAGCCAGAAAAGAGGTCGTCGCGGGTTCGGCTTCCGTGGCGGTAAAGGACCTCCTCCGAATTTACTTTCTCTTTCTTCGTACGAAATCCATTTTACGTTTTCGATAATTTTAGATCTGATTTCCATTTAACGCCTCAATATTTATTTATCAACGTTATAAAGATAAAGGCGAAATCTTAAAAATTAAATAAAGTTGGGGGAAAAATTGAGAAAGCGGTTAATGAAGGGATTTTGCCAATTAGAAAACGAAAATTATTGTAAAATAGGAAAGGGTTTCGAATATTTCGATAAAAACATTTGCAGAGTGAAATTACAATATCTTGCATTTTCACGGCGAATTCAACATTAAAATAATAAATATTGCGCTATGCTCCACTCCGTATCGCTTGCAAAGACCGACGGCATTTGTCTTTGCGCCTCTAAACGTTCGGTCGGCGTTTAGCGTATTGTTTGACCGCGTTTAGTTTTCCCTTAATTGTTCCGTCGAACATTCATCCGACAATCCAACCATTCAATCATCCATTCATCCATTCACCCATTCACCCAATCATTTATTTGACATTCCGTTTTTTATTGTTCTTGCTACGCTCGCGGCAAAATTCCTTCGCCTTTGTCTGATCTCAAAAGAAGGTATCCAGTTTGAAAGAAATAAAAAATCAAAGGGAAAAGATAATCAAGAATAACCGGATAAAACAACGCAAGTTTAATCGCTTCGGATTTTCTTAATTCTCTATCTGCAATCAATATCTCCAAAGGCGTTTTTCCGCCCTTGTATCTAAATCGTCTCTGTATGTTAAAATAACTCATATAACTAAATGCCTTGTTCAAAAACTCCTCTATATCCCGATATTCTTCCATATCGTAAAACTCTTCCTCTATCAACCTATGAAAAGCCTCTACGTCGCTGTTAAACGTCGGTCTTCCCGGCGGTATCAATGTTGTCTTTACTCCAAGTCTCTCGGTTATTTTCTGATATGCGGTCTTTGCTTTCTTTGCCTTATACGAACCTATAAACTCCACTCCGTTATCCGATTGCAGTTCTATTTCCCCGAAATCAACATTGTTATTCCTCAAGTGTGTTAATACCAGCAATACGAACAATCCCATATTCGTAGTTGTTTTCTCATAAGCGTAACTTATCCACGTCAGCCCCGTTCTTACGTCCCGAGCCGAAAACTGATACTTAGGGTAACCAGCCGCATAATAAGGGAAATACTTCTTCATATCGTTTAGATATTTAACGTCTAACTCTATTTTCTGAAAACTTCTCATCGCTTGTTTTACGGCTCTTAAATCTCGTTTTTTCTCGGTCTTGGTCTTTGTTTTCTTTGTCAGATTATGCCGTTTTAGTATTCTGGCTACCGTAGAGTAACTTAACTCTATCTTGTGTTCTTCGACAATACGATATGCGCCTTTATACGGAAAGTTTCGTCTTATCCTCAATACTTCGTTTATCTTTTCTTGCGAGGTTTTACGATACGGGTTCTTTGGCGCTTTGGATAAATCTTTTAATCCCTTAATGCCTTGTTGGTTATAACGCTTAAGCCATTTACGCACGGTCTTGCGAGTAGTCGCATACTGACGCGCGGCTTCGGAAATCGAAGTATTAATGGCAAGCATAACCATATTGTATCGCAAATTAAATGTGTTTTTCATATTTTTGTAACAGACGTAATAAGTTAATGCATACATCATTACAACTCCCGAGTTTGTTAATTGCAAAATTAACTATGGCTCGGGAGTTTTTGTATTGATAATTATAAGAATATAAAGAACGCCGAGTCTCGTGAAAGTTGAGCGCAACCTTGCACCGCTTCGTATCGCTACGCTCTACTTCGCGGTGCAAGGCGGTAAAATCAACTATTGCTTTTACCTTTTCAAACTGGATACCTTCTTCT
>AWNV01000128.1 GCA_000493965.1 Candidatus Aminicenans sakinawicola JGI OTU-1 | reverse complement strand
TATTCTCTATCTCTAATAACGCAATCATCTTCCTTTTTACTGAAGCAGGCAATAATCATCGAGGCTGCCTGAGCCCATTCATTCCCTGATGATAGAGCCAGGTGAAGTTCTTTCAGAACAGTCGGGTCATAGACAAAAACAAATCTCCATGGTTGGTTGTTAAAACAGGAAGGGGCTAATTGGGCACTTTCTGCTAAATCCCTCACTAACTTTTTGGTAATTTTTACAGGCTCTAATGAACGATAGGCTCGCCGTTTATTAATTGCCTCTTTAGTTTCCATCACTCACCTCCACCTTAGTGAATTCTTATAATCATAAAAATCAAATACTGAGTGCAACTCCAAATTCACCCGTAAATTTTCTATCAATAAGCCGCACTGTACCTCTGATGCCTTTAAAATATTAAGAAAGTAGAAATCCCTTTCTATTGCTGACTTTTCTATTCTCAGCTTCCAATATGTATCATTGGCCATTCTACGTCATAGGCCTCAAAGGTAACATAGGAATTATCTTTTGGGATTGCTTTGATTTCTACTCATTTTCGTTCAATTTTCCACCCTCTGAGCTGCTACATTACCGATAATACATAGAAGAAACATATAAAGTCAATAAAAGGTTCGGGATAACGGTTTTTGTTGCGGCCGGCACCGCCGCTTTCATCCTGGCCTTGGTGACGGTTGGAGCCCAGACCCTGCGGGCCGCCATGGCGAATCCCTCCCAATCCCCCTTAGGTATGAATAATCCGGAGCTAAACAAATCGAAATCCCGCCTATATCAACGGATTTGCATAACAATAAAGACAGGCGTGGGGGCAGAACTGTGTATAACTTCCGATATCAGTGGATTCGGTGCATCCACATTCTGTACGTTGGGTTCCATCTTTTTTTGAAGAGACAGGCTCTGCGGAAGGGTGGAGACGCTTGAGAAGCGGCCCATTGATACATGAAGAAGGCTGAATGCCCCGAACTTCCGCTAAAAAATTCTGGCTGCACGAATAAAGCCGCAGTCCCAGGCTTTGAGCTATTCCAGCAAGATACTGCGCATCTTTTTTCTTCTCCTGCCGAGAGGGATCAATATAAAGAAAGCCATGCTTCGCTGCCCGCCTTCGGGCTTTTCCATACCACTGTGCAAAGCTAAACCTGATATCCTTTATTCCACGGGCAGCAAGCTCCGGGGCTACCTTTTCAAAAAAATAAAGATTAGTTTTAACCTCATTCTTTTCTCTCCAGTAGATAACCGGGTCAAACCGTACAGATATCCTCTCAGGCCGTCCAATTATCTTTATCAAAGGGTCAAGCTGCAAAATGGCTTTTGATGTGCATGGAACTCCCTGTTCTATGAAAGTCCCTCCCAATCCTGTGATGGTGAAATGGAGATATGTCTGGCTGTACTTCTTAAGTGTATTCTGCAGACCAAAATGGTCCTCGATTAAATTAGAGAAGTTTTTCGACCAGAGAACAATCGTATGAACTGCCTGCGGCCTTAAATCCACCGTATAAGTGTGCCCTGAAGGACCGTAAACACTCACTTTTTCCCCATTAAACGCAGAAGAAAGCCACTCCGGAAAAAAGGCTACTAGATCCGTTCTTCGTGATGCACTGATAACTTTTTTCATGACTTCTTGACAGTTAAAGAAAATGACCTTAGTATTTTAGCGGATGAAAGTAGTGTATAGCAATGTCTATCATTAAAGCGAAAAAGCTGAAAAAAAGCTTCGGCAGCCGCCTTGTCGTCAAGGGCATAGATGTTGAAATAAAGTCCGGTGAAATCATTGGGCTGCTTGGGAGAAACGGAGCCGGCAAAACCACTATTTTCCTTATGATAGTGGGCTTGCTCAGGCCTGACAGTGGAGCGATTTATTTAGACGACAAAAATATTTCCTCATTCCAGTCCTATAAAAGAGCAAAACAAGGAATAATCTATCTTCCCCAGGAAAATTCCGTTTTTCTCAAGACAACAGTAGAGAATAACCTCAGGATGGTCCTTGAACTCCAGCACCACACTGTAAAAAAGCGTAATGAAATATCAAAGCGACTT
>AWNV01000127.1 GCA_000493965.1 Candidatus Aminicenans sakinawicola JGI OTU-1 | reverse complement strand
CCTTGGATGAGGCGCAAGGGCAGGTAGTCTAGCAATACGGAAAGCACAGCGGAGAGACGGAGTATATGGATTATCTAGAGTTTATTGCCCGGGTTACCTCTCATATCCCAGAGAAAGGTCAAGTGATGATCCGTTATTGCGGGCTTTACTCAAACGCACACATAGGCAAGATGCGCAAGAGAGGAGTTGATCCTTCCCACCCGCCAATCATTGAAGATGAAACTTCATTCAAACCATCCCGGGGCTGGTCGGAGATGATAAAAAAAGTCTTCGAAGTTGATCCCCTGCTGTGTCCAAAGTGTGGAGGACAAATGTCAATCATCGCTTTTATAGAAGACCATAAAGTCATTGACAAGATAATCAACCACCTCAAACTCAGCTTCATGGCAGAACGTCCTCCGCCTCCTCAAATTGTCCAGCAGGAACTGCTGATGGAAGCTGAAGAGTGGGAGAATATTTCTGAAGGCCACTGAAGTTGTTTTTTGACGATTCAAGGGCGTAGTCTATCGTAAGCTTGATGGTTTGGGGGGTTCTGGTTTATTTTTTCGCTTTTCCAGCCATTGATATCGTGGTTTCGTGTGTGATATTACATTTTTCGATAATAGCAGGTGGAAATTCTGGAAAATTGTGAGGGATTTTGAGCAAGCCTAAAAAGGAAATTCTTATAATAGTTATTCCCTGCTTCGTTCAAACTGGATAACGCAAGAGACTGCGCTAAATGCTGTATTTGCACAAGCAAAACGGCTGTATAATATATGTTAGGTTTTGCAACCTTGCAGGATGTATTGTAAACTATTCTGAAAATCACCGGATCAAAGCAACCTTGGAGGAATACTTATGAAAGCAATTGTATACACAAAATATGGACCACCAGAGGTTCTTCAGCTCCAAGAGGTAACCAAACCTACTCCTAAGGACAATGAGGTACTCATAAAAATATATGCGACAACAGTTAATCGAACGGACTGCGCATTACGAAAGGCTGAACCATTTTTTTCAAGATTTGTCACTGGTCTCATAAGACCCAAGAAGACGATACTAGGGACTGAGTTTGCCGGTAAAATTGAAGTAGTTGGCAAAGATGTAACGTCTTTTAAAGTTGGCGATAAGGTGTTTGGATTTAGTGGCAACGATTTTGGTGCTCATGCCGAGTATATGATTATGCCCGAAGAGGGTTTTCTGACAACAATGCCAGCAAATATGACCTATGAGGAAGCCGCTCCTAGCACTGAAGGTGCGTACTATGCTCATAGCTTTATTAGAAATGCAAATATTCAGAGCGGGCAAAGAGTCCTCATTAATGGCGCAACGGGTGCCATCGGTTCAGCAGCAGTCCAGCTCGTAAAATATTTTGGTGCATATGTTACTGCAGTCTGCAATACCAAGAATGTGGCATTAGTGAAATCGCTGGGAGCCGATAAAGTTCTTGATTATACAAAAGAGGACTTTACAAAAGATGACCAAATGTATGATGCAGTTTTTGACACAGTGGGCAAAAGTTCATTTAGTCGATGCAAACCATTATTAAAGCCGGGTGGGATTTATATTTCATCCGAGTTGGGTTATATGGCTCAAAATCCAATCCTGGCGCTCGTTACTTCGATAATTGGCAACAAGAAAGTCATGTTTCCTATTCCTAAGCACAGCGATGAAAATATTGTTTTATTTAAAAAGCTTATTGAGGCAGGCAAGTTTAAAGGCGTAATCGATAGATGCTACCCACTGGAAGAAATTATCGAGGCTTACAAGTATGTCGAAACAGGACAAAAAACAGGAAATGTAGTAATAACTGTGGAGCATAATAACAAAACCTAACAAAGCGCTGCACTCGACCGCTATTCCGCTGCGCTTTATAGCGGCAAGTGAGCTTGGTCGTAATATTGCGCTTATTTTATATTTGGGACTTTAATTCATCAATGATTTTCGCATTAACCCAATAAATCTCTGATTTTCCATTCCTGTTTGTGTTAAAGAGGCTTTGGTGCACGAATCCATCGCGGTCTTGACATTGCATAGGTGGGTAATCACATTATAAGCATGTAAAATCCGTAAATCCAATGGAGGTCAGC
>AWNV01000126.1 GCA_000493965.1 Candidatus Aminicenans sakinawicola JGI OTU-1 | reverse complement strand
CCCCCCCCATTCCAGGAGATGTGAATTGAAATACTGGTAGAAAAATAGAACGAGACCGACAAAAAAACCAAAGGTGAGCCCGCCTTTGATCCCTTCGGCCCATGATCCTCTAGTTTTTGCGAATAAAAGGGCTCCAGCAAGGGCAACTAATACCGTATTAAAAACAAACCAGATTGGGTTGGCACTTTCCGTTATGAATACGGAATGCTTCATGTACATGTCTGCCAATATGAGACCGTGAGTGAGAAAGTAGTACACCCAGACTACAGCTCCGCCTACGATTCCGGTGAGCAAAACTTTATTTAATTTCATCCGTTCCTCCTTCTAAATAAATCAAAATATAATGAATTATGTTGCCATAAAGCAATCATAATATTAGTGATTTTGTGAGACGCATTTCCTTAAATCCAATAGTAAATATTGGAATTACACTCATCTTACTGTACGTCGTCAAATAATTTGGACTCACACGCTGATTTTCTAAGCGACGGTTTTGCTTTCTCATTGTACATCTAATTTAAGCTTTTTATCAAGTTTTTAAGTGATAGGCTTTGATATAGTTTTCTCCTTAGCCGTATAGTTTCGGCTTTAGTCTTTTCCCTATGCTTGAGGATCGTCCTGTCTAGGCCTAGATATCTATCATGAGGAGTGACGTTATCTATAGCCTCGTGGTAACGATGGTTGTTGTAATAATCGACCCACTCTGCAATCCGGGCTTTAAGCTCAGAGGGACAAGGGTGACCTCTATTCTTTCTATCCATTATCTGGGCTCCTTCTATGTGATTCTCTTTTTACTTAGCATTTCTGGTTGACTGAAATTGTTTATCATGTGTATGATGGATGATGTGGTTGCTTAGAGGGTGGAAATTTGATGAAATTGAGGATAAATCATTATCAACAGAAAAAAGAAATTCCTATAATCCAACCATGGAGGGTGTGATTAAGTGGGATTCTGGAGTAGGAAAAAGAGAGCTGAGCCTATCATCACAACACAAGAGAATCTAACCCCTGGGATCATTCCAACGAAGCAGGATATCAGGGAAAGGTGCTTTGAGAGAAAAAGGCGTCACCGAAAAACAAGGGAAATACATCCCACAGAAGGCGAATACATACCCTTGCCCAAAGCACCAAATACTTGGGAAGAAAAGGAGGCCCGCGCCCCCTGGGAAACCAGACATAGGGAAACTGTTAGTAGCGGCGATCTCTTTAATAGACGCCAGCAGTACCAGAAGTCAATCGAGATATTTAAGAGGATACCGCCTGAAGACCGACGAGGTAAAAACGCCAAGAAGATGTCCATACCATATCGTCATCTCATTGATAGGGCAATAAAGAACCGCAGGTTTTCAGAAGGATTGAAATGGGCCTCCGAATTTATGGCGGAGGTTCCTGAATCGGTAACAAATACTGATAGAAAAAGATTCAACAAGATGATCGATGGCATTAGTGAACAGAAAAAACCCCATAACTATGAAAAACTAAATATCACCCCCGAACCCGACATTCCGCTTTTCGAGGTTGAGTCGTACCAAGGTTGGAATATGGTCTCAACCAAGAAGCTTAGGAAAGATGAGAAGCCTTATACCGCTTATAAGAAATATGGGATTGTACAAGGAGGCCTTCTCTCATGGGCCCACCTTGGCAAGACTGAGGAGTATCCCGATGCCCCAGCTGCAGTCAAAGTGACCAGTATGGAAGGAGCTATCCTGTCCGATTTCCCTCTACCTCATGATGTATACAGGATGTACACAAACCCGGTCGTTCCTGGTTTCGCCACACTCTCAAAGAACTGCCAGTTCAATGCGTACGACCTCATGGGAAGAAAAACCTACTCCGAAGACCTTTCTTCGATGTGCGAATCCGTAAACCACCTTAGGTGTGTTGGTATGACACCAGCTTTCGACAAATTGCTTTTTACCGCAGTCGACGAAGCGTGGTGCGTAGACGGAACCGGCAAAGACATTTGGGCTGTTGGGTTACCCCCAAAACCGGGTTGGGAAAAAATCGGCACTAAAAGCTACCACACGCAAAGAGATCGCACCAGGCATTATTGCTGTGATACAGTCATTTGGAAGCAGGATAAATTTTCATCCGCACTTGCATTTTCTGGTTACAGAGGGCGGGACTGATAAACAAGGCCGGTTCCATAAAATCTCAAGCTTCAACGATTCTCTGCTCTGCCGGTTTTTCACACGCGAGGTTTTTTTGCTTCTTCT
>AWNV01000125.1 GCA_000493965.1 Candidatus Aminicenans sakinawicola JGI OTU-1 | reverse complement strand
TTTTTCCTTCAGCATAACATTTAACTCTTTTCCCATGCAATTCTTTTCCTCTATATCGGCATTCTTTACCTTTCAGGCGAGCCGATCTTACTGCATCTGCTGCGTTACAGGGCATTTGCGGTGGACGACTACAGCTGCATACCCTGTGCCTTGCATCTGCAGCAACCTCGACTCGTGAATAATCCAGGTTGCTTCATTTTGCTTTTCAATATACTAAAATCGAATGGAAAATTCTATATTTCAATAATCTACTGCTTTCTGTTATATTTAATCTGAAAGAAAGCAATTCATTTTAAAAAGGAGAAAAAATGAAAAAAGGAAGGTATATACTGGTTATATTTTTGATATTTTTCATGTTAATTCTGGCAACCTTTGCATCCTTCATATATTTTGAATTCGCAAAGCCTCCGGCTGTAAAGTCCCATTCCTACCTTGAGGTCAAGCTGTCTGGCTCCCTGCAGGAAAAGGCATCTCCTGATTTTTTATCTGCTCTAATGGGATTAAAACCAGCTCTTTCAATGTATGACGTCTGGATGAACTTACAGAAAGCTAAAGTCGACCCCCGTATCAATGCCCTTGTACTGCGTCTTGGCTACATTCAATGTGACTGGGCAAAAATAAATGAACTCAGAGATAGTATTATTGACTTCAGAAAATCAGGGAAAAAAGCCTATGCCTATATGGATGAAGCTCTTGATTTTGACAAGGAATATTTTCTTGCTACTGCCTGTGACAAAATCATCTTACACCCTCTTGGAATGCTTGTTATCAACGGAATCGGAGGCAACGTCCCATTTCTAAAAAAAGCCCTGGATAAAGCAGGCATTGAAGCAGAAGTTGAACATGTCGAAGAATACAAGACAGCTTACAATATGTTT
The DNA here is from genome assembly GCA_000493965.1 of Candidatus Aminicenans sakinawicola JGI OTU-1. Lineage (GTDB taxonomy): Bacteria > Acidobacteriota > Aminicenantia > Aminicenantales > Aminicenantaceae > Aminicenans > Aminicenans sakinawicola. The sequence goes on along the minus strand of AWNV01000125.1, from coordinate 1,305 downwards.
ACAGAAGAGAAATTTACCCCGGCTCATAAGCGGATGATGGAATCTATTTATTCGGACCTTTACTCACATTATATAAAAGGACTTTCCGAGGCCAGAGGAAAAACCGAAGAAGAAATAAAATCGCTTATCGATCATGCCTATTTCCAAGGAAATAAAGCCGTAGAAGTTGGGTTGATAGATAAACTCCTGTTTAACGATGAATTCGAAAATCTTCTCAAGGAGAAAGGGGAAAAAACATATAAAATTACTCATCAGCAGTATCTCAAGATTAAACCCTCATCAGTTGGTTTAAATAAAGGGAAAAAAATTGCACTCATCTACGGAATGGGTCCCATTATAACAGGCGAGGGGCAGTATCAAATCATGGGAAGTTCTACGGTTGCCCGTTGGATAAAGAAAGCCCGTATGGACAAATCAATCGCTGCTGTTGTGTTCAGGGTAGACAGCCCTGGAGGCTCTGCTGTTGGCTCAGATATTATTTGGCGGGAAATTGCTTTGACCAAGAAGGAAAAGCCGGTCATTGTCACCATGTCTGACCTCGCTGGCTCAGGAGGATACTGGGTTTCTATGAATGCCAATAAGATTGTTGCTCAACCTCAAACTCTCACAGGTTCCATAGGGGTAATCTTTGGAAAATTCAACCTGATCAAACTCTACGACAAACTGGGAATAACCTCTGAAATACTTACATACGGCAAAAGGGCAGATCTCTTTTCCACCTTTAGAAGACTCACACCAGAAGAAAGAAAATTACTGAAAAAAGAAATCCTCTGGAGTTATGATCAATTCGTCACCAAGGCAGCAGAAGGACGCAAAATGACCAGGGAAGAAATTGACAGGATCGGGAAGGGCCGCGTCTGGACAGGAAGTCAGGCAAAAGAACTGGGCCTGGTAGATGAAATCGGAGGTCTTTCAAAAGCAGTTGAACTTGCAAAAGAACTAGCTGGAATTCCTGACAAAGAGACAGTCAAATTCGTCATCTGGCCCAAAAAAATCTCATTATTTGAGTCTTTTATGGGAAAGGGCTTAATAGGAATGAAACTTGATCTAAATCCCAGGCTTGAAAAAATGCTATCTACACTTAAATATCTTGATAAGGAAAGGCTGCTGGCTATAATGCCTTTCTGGATTGTGCCAGAATAAGCAAAAAAACTCGATTTGAACGTGGGTTATTCACGAGTCGAGCTTGCTGCAGATGCAAGGCACAGCGCATGAAGTTGTGGTCATTCACCACGAATGCGCTGTAACGCAGCAGATGCAGTAAGATCGGCTCGCCCATAGGGTAAAAATTGCTGATAATAGATG
>AWNV01000124.1 GCA_000493965.1 Candidatus Aminicenans sakinawicola JGI OTU-1 | reverse complement strand
TTCTTTATTCAAAAAAAAGTTTAAACAGTCTTTTCTGATGGTTCTTGTTTTTATCCTAACTTCATGCATCTTCTGGGGATCAAACCAACTTGTAACAGGCAATTGGAATTATCAGGGTGGCGAGCGCAAAATATTTCACTTTAAATACCCTTATGAAAAAGAACATTTAACTTTTGACTCCACAGGTTTCGAGATGACTTCAGAAGGCTATGCTGAAAAGCATCTTCTTCCCCCAAAAGTATTTATTTATAATATTTTCTATTATTTCTGGGGAAGATTCACAGGGATTTCATGGTATTTTTTCCCGGCTGTTCTGTTCATAGTTCTTTTCTTCATCAGAAAAAAACGTCCTTATCAATGGTTCGTATTTGGGGCTATTGCTGCAGAAATTCTAATATATATCACCATCATGCCAGACAATTACGCCGGCGGAGGAGGCGCTCTGGCTAATAGATACTTTCTTAATCTTTATCCTCTTTTTCTCTTCCTTCCCGATATGAAAATGAAACTTAATGAAATCGGGATTAGCTGGATTATAGCTTCTATTTTTATTGCACAAATTCTCCTCAGTCCTTTCCAGCATTCCCATTATCCTGCAACTCATGCAAAAAAATTTCCCTTCAAGATGCTTCCTGTAGAACTAACTCTTGTTAATAACTTTCCGACAAATACAAACCCAGAAGCTTTCCGGCAACCTGTGGGAACAAAGAATTCCTGGCTCCATTTTCTGGACGATAATTTCATCCCCAGACAGAAAGAATCCAAACAGGAAAAATCCGGATTCTGGACTAGAGGATCCCACACATCGGAAATGATTCTTAAAACCTGGTACCCCGTTAAGAAAATTCTTTTTCATGTACTGAACAATCCCCGAATGCGAAATGAAATCACAGTCCAAGTTGGAAGTGAGAAGAAAAAAATCATTCTCAGTAAAAATCAGCGCGGAACTCTTTCTTTCGACAATCTAAAGCCATTTATAATTAAAGCTACTCACCTTTATAAAATAAAAATAAAAGCCTCGAAAGGTTCCATTCCTTATCTTGAAGAAGAAAAAAGCGCGGAAAGAAGATTTCTTGGCACATTTTTTGAATTGGAAATCATTCCTGAAAACGAGTAATGTGCGGAATTTGCGGTATCGCTAAAGTTGGAAATAAAGAATCAATCCATCCACCTCTTATTTCTTCCATGTGCCAGACTATTATCCACCGAGGACCTGATGATGAAGGTATTTACATCGATAAAAACATTGCTTTGGGCTCCCGTCGCTTAAGCATAATTGACCTCGACACCGGACATCAGCCTATATCAAATGAAAACGGCTCGGTATGGGTAGTGTGCAATGGCGAAATTTATAATTTTCCTGCCCTGAAAGAAGAATTAATCTCCCATGGGCACAATTTTTCAACCAAAACTGATACAGAAACCATTGTTCACGGATATGAAGAATGGGGGGAAGATTTCATTAAAAAACTCAGAGGAATGTACGCATTTGCTCTGTGGGACGCTGCACAGCATAAGCTCTTACTTGTCAGAGATAGGATAGGTATCAAACCCCTTTATTATACTATACTTGAAGATAGTACTCTTGTTTTCGGCTCTGAATTAAAGGCTGTCCTCACTCATCCTGGTGTGAAGCGCTCCATAGAACCTCAAGCTCTGGACTTTTTCCTGACTCTAGAGTATATCCCAGCACCTTACTCTATTTTTAAAAATATCTTCAAGCTTCCTGCGGCTTGTTCTCTCATTTACAAGGACGGAAAAATGAGGGTCAAGAAATATTGGGAACTTGAATCAGGTAAATCCATCCACAAAAGCTATACAAAACAGACTCTTAATTCTCTCATGGATGAACTCTATAATCTTCTTAAAGAATCGGTAAAAATGAGATTAATAAGCGATGTTCCATTAGGCGCTTTCTTGAGTGGAGGAATCGATTCCTCTTCAATAGTTGGACTTATGAGGGAATTAGGGGCTTCTCCCTTAAAAACATTCTCAATCGGATTCGAGGATTCAACTTATAACGAGCTTGACTATGCCCGGCGGATTGCCAAGAAGTTTCACACCGATCATGAAGAATTCATTATTCAGCCTCAAGCTCTGGAGCTCACTGAAAAACTTATTCATCATCTGGACGAACCTTTTGGCGACTTTTCCATATTTCCAACTTATCTTGTTTCTAAAATGGCAAGATCACGTGTCACGGTGATCCTTTCAGGAGACGGAGGGGATGAAATTTTTTCCGGCTATGAAC
>AWNV01000123.1 GCA_000493965.1 Candidatus Aminicenans sakinawicola JGI OTU-1 | reverse complement strand
TGTTTATCATTTTCAATGATACAGCTCAAAGGGTGAAAATTTGATGAAATTGAGCGGAGATTGTCATGAACAAAAAACCAAATTCCTATCACTAAGAGTGTGGATAAACGCACAACGGTCCAATCGGTGGAGAGAAAGATGCAAGAGATTCTCTCGGAAAGCCATATCGCTCCCGTGTTTGATATTAAGGTTTCCTCCTATTATGGAAAGTACCGCATGTCGATCCGCACTGCCCCGCTGGTCATCAAAGAATACAGGCAGCGTTTCGGAAAAAACATTATTTTTACAGATCATCTTGACTGGAGCAATGAGGATATCATCCTGGCCTATAGGGATAGGCATAAGATCGAGAACTCTTTTCGATTGACAAAGGATCCTTTTCTTGTAAGCTGGACACCGATGTATCACTGGACCGACAGTAAGATCCGGGTTCATGGACTCACTTGTGTGATGGCTTTGCTTTTCCTCTCTCTGCTTCACAAGAAAATGAAGAAAGCTAAAGTGTCTATGTCATTAGATCGAGCGATGGAGTCTCTGCGAGACATCCGCTTGGCTTACTGCTATTATCCCCGGAAGGCACAGCCGGTGCGAAAAATCTGCCGGCTCAGTAGCACAGAAAAAGAACTCCTAACTGCGTTGAACCTCGAAATAACATCAGTTAGGTAGTACATTTACAAGCAATGCAATATGATTAATATAAACAAGTTACAATGTGTTTTTAAAATTAATGGCGAAACTTAGGGTTAGATGATGAAAAAATTACTGATTATCATTTTCTTAAGTGTTCTTTTTTGTTTTACTTTTGGTTGTCAGAAACAAGCAGATGAAGTAGAAAAGATTATGGAAGATGGAGTTGAAGTTGTCATCAATCATCTTGAACCTTACAAGGTTAAGGGGGAACCTACTTCCCTGACTCTTGATGAGGAATTGATTATTGACTTAGAAAGGAATGACATTGCAGCCCTTGGTATTTCTGACATCACAGGATTTAATGTTGATTCTGATGGGAACATTTACTTTGGAAGCTTTAGAAGTTCACAAAATTTCATTTTCAAATTTAACAATAATGGAAAATATGTAAACTCATTCTGTCGTATAGGTCAAGGCCCAGGTGAAGTACAAAGGCTTGGTTATTGGAGAATAAATGAGAATGATGAGATTCTAATTTCAAACATGAATAGGGATAAAATAATTGTCTTTGATACATCTGGGAATTTAATAAAAGAAGTCCAAATTACATCTAATTATATAATAGCCACTCAACTTGAAAGTGGAAAAATACTTGCTATGCAATTTCTTCCTAAACCAGGAGAAGGATTATTTTATCCGATAGTCATAAGCGATATTGACTTAGAAAATTCAAAAACACTCCGTCAGGGTCAGAGACTCCAGAATTATGTGGCAGCAAAAAAATTGAATGGATTAGAACTTTCCTTAGATTATGCGCAATGGAGTATTACAAATAGATACATTTATATCGGAAACAAGTTCAATGGATATGAGTTTTTGGTTTACGAATTAAACGGAACAGTAGTTAGGAAAATAAGGAAAGACTATAATTCAGTAAAGGTTTCCAAACAACTAAAAGACAATGTAATTAAAAGATTTGACACTCCTTCTTATAATCAAGACAAAATAAAAGACAAAATCTTTTTCCCAAACAATATGCCTCCATTCCAATATTTTTTTTCAGATGATATCGGAAGACTCTATGTTATGACATATGAAAAAGAAGAAGGAGAGGAAGGTTTCAGATACGATATTTTTAATCCTGATGGTATTTTTATTAGCAGAACAGTATTAGATAATAGTGGGAACATTTTAGGAACACCTCCCTTTCAGGAGCTTACTTTTCCAGGTGGAGGTCCTTATGATGTACGAGTGAAAAACAATCGACTCTATTATTTACGGAGCAAAGAAAGCGGTTTTCAAGAATTAGTGGTTTGTAAAATGTATTGGGAATAGATATACTCAGTCTACTTCAAATACTCCACATAGAGCTTAAGCTAAAGGAAGAGAAATAGATTTCTCTAAAGTCCTTATGGCCAGACTTTCAGGAATGATCTAGTTTCTAGACGGATATCGAAGGCAGATAGGATACACCTCTTCCGCTTTTTTCTTTTTTGGATATTGAAACGGAAAGGGACGATTTTCAGGTTGCTAATGACCATGTGAAAAAAAAGCCAATCCTTTCTTGATCATCGTAAAGGAGGAGCCATTTGTCCCATCGAAGTGATAGGCGGATATAACCTCCAATAGCTAAACTTATAGTAGTGAGCAATATATTGTGGACAGCGGTTCGATTCTGGCTGTGTAACTCTTGTGGCTTTTTGAAATAATTCTCTCCTTCTCAACTCTTTCTGTCTTTTGTAAGCATTTGAAATAATTCTCTCCTTGAGAATTGAGGGCATGGATTTAGGAGAAATTTCCTTCAAAATTTTCTTAATTCTTCTTGTGTTTCCCATCTCAATCTTCAAAAATTGATAAGATTATCGATCACCTTAAACTTACCTTTAAGGCAGAACGTCCTCCGCCTCCCGCACAAGCTCAGTTCAGTGTGGCAGCTGAGGAAAAATCAGA
>AWNV01000122.1 GCA_000493965.1 Candidatus Aminicenans sakinawicola JGI OTU-1 | reverse complement strand
AGATATAAAGATACTAAAGGATAGACTTGCAGTTTTACCCCTTGAGAAAACATATTATCAGCAAATTGAAATAGGAAAGATGGTCGAGGCAGCTTTACAGAAAGAGAAAGAGATTTATAAAAAGGATATTTTAAATACCCTATCACCGTTAGCAGTAGAAGTTAAGACCAATAATACTTATGGCGAGCGGATGATTATCGATGCTGCTTTTTTGGTAGAAAAAAATAAAGAGAAATGGTTTGACCAAAAAGTAAATGAGGTTTCCGACAAATGCGACGATAAAATAAAATTTAAGTATGTAGGAACAGTGCCTCCATTTAATTTTGTCAATCTGGTGATTAGGACAGAAGAATATTGAGATGTTTTTAATTGACGATATATTACTTGCACCATTAAAAGGGGTGATCTGGGTTGCAGAAAAAGTCAAACAAATAGCAGAACAAGAGTTATATGATGAAGGGCGTATAAAAGAGAAACTTATGGAATTGCAGCTCCAGTTTGAATTATATGATGAAATAAGTGAGGAAGAGTATAAGAAACAGGAGAATGAACTCTTAGCAAGATTGGATGCTATTAGAAAAGCAAAAGAAGAGGAAAAAGAATAATAGAGATATTAAAAGATTAAAACTTAAGGAGGTATCAAAATGGCAAGGAATATGGGAGCAATAATTGAGCATGCGCGTAAGGAATTAAGTAAGTTAACTGGACTTAAACCTTCATCTACAATAGGAGCTACTAAAGATGAAAAGGGGTGGCATGTATCTATTGAAATGGTAGAAAAACAGTCTATCCCTGACCAGATGGATATTCTGGCTGTATATGAGGCCCTTTTGGATGAAGAGGGGAATCTCTTGAGCTTTGAGCGAAAAGCAATGCGTAAGCGGATGGAGACATAGGTAGAGGTAAAAGAATAAATCAGAATTAAAGTAATGGAAGGATTATATTTATATTGTATTCGGAAAAGAATTGATACTCCTTCTTCATTTTCTGCAAAAGGCATTGATGAAAAGCACGTAGTCACAACTATTGCCTTCCAGGAATTAGAGGCGGTTGTAAGTGACGTTTCCTTAGAGGAATTCGCATCTGAAGAGATTCAAAAAAAAGCCCAAGAAGACCTAAAATGGATTAAAGAAAAGGCCATTGCTCATGAAAAAGTTATAGAAGAAGTAATGAGGAGGAACGATAAAGTATTAAGCTTGATTCCGATGAGATTCGGTGCCATTTTTAAAGATTTAACAAGTTTAGAAGAAGCTTTAAAGAAAGACTATTCCAAGATAAAAGAGGTTTTAGAAAGAATTCAAGGAAGACAAGAGTGGAGTGTTAAGATATATATAAAGGACAAAAAAATTTTTGAGCAAGTGATAAAAAATAAGAATAAGGCAATAAAAGAGAAGGAAAAAGAAATTGCTTCTTTACCTGAGGGTATGGCCTATTTTATGGAAGAAGAGCTGAAAGAAGTTATTTCAAGTGAAGTGGACAAAGAATTAAATAATGTTGTAGAAGGTATATTTGAAAGCTTAAGCAACCAGGCTGAAGCCTCGGTTAAAAGCAAAATTTTGGAGAAAGAATTAACAGGCAGGCGTGAGCCTATGGTTTTAAACGCAGCCTATTTAGTTTCTGAAGAGAAAATCGAAGATTTTAAAAAAGAACTTGAGAATTTAAATCAACAGACTCAAGCAAAGGGATTTTGCATTGAATATAGCGGCCCCTGGCCCGCTTATAATTTCACATCCTATTAAAACTATGATTAATAAAAATGACAATGTAACATTGGTAGATGCACTAGATAAGGTTTTAGAAAAGGGAGCAATTATCAATGGAGAAATGGTGATAAGAGTAGCAGATGTAGACCTTGTTTTTCTAGGCTTAAGGCTTATCTTAACATCCATTTCCAAAGCAGAGGAGTTATCAGGTAAGAGTTTTGGTAACCCTGACAAAGAATTTACTCCCGAAGATATAGAATATATAGAAAGACTACAAAGAGAGATAAAAAAGGCAGAAGAAAATATCCCTAAGCTTATTGATTTGAGTACTCCCAGGAAGACAGAAGAAGGTTTAGCTAAATTGGTTTTAACCCTGGTCGAATTGATAAGAAGAGTCATGGAGAAAGAAGCCTTTAGAAGAGTAAGAAGAGAAACACTCTCTAATCCAGAAATTCAAAAATTAGGATTGAGCCTCAAAGCAGTGAAAAAAAAGATAAAAGAGGTTCAGACAATCTTTGGTATAGAGGATGAGGAGTTAAATTTAGATTTAGGTCCTTTAGGAAATTTGATGTGAGGTAAGACTATGATTAAAGAAAAACCAAATATAAATTGTCCAGTATTTCAAAAACAAGAGCCAATAATAAAGGATATTACAAATGAAATTAATATGGCCAAAGAATTGCAGAAAAAAATAAGATTTGCAGAGGAATTACAAAAAGAGGTAGGTGTGCTCCTTTCTTGTCTTGATTATGATGATAAAAGAATAGATTGCAAGAATTGCCGTTTCATTGCGAATTTGCGCAAGAAAACCGCAAATCTGATTATAAAAACTAAGAAGTTGGGATAATTAAGAAAAGGAGGTTTTACAATGGCTGAAGCAAGAACAAAAATGGCCCATCCCATGGAAGCGACTAATCTTGCAGATATTTTAGAGCGAGTTTTAGATAAGGGAATCGTGATTGCTGGTGATATAAAGATTCAAATTGCTGATATTGATCTTCTCACTATCAAAATAAGGCTCTTGGTTGCTTCTGTTGATAAGGCGATGGAGATGGGGATAAACTGGTGGCAGCAAGATTCTTTTTTATCTTCAAAAGCACAAGATGCC
>AWNV01000121.1 GCA_000493965.1 Candidatus Aminicenans sakinawicola JGI OTU-1 | reverse complement strand
ATAAATTTGAGGGCATGTCTGCGCTCCACTAAGATTTTTAACGCCATTTCCTCCCCGATCTTCTCGGCTCTGCTGGAACTCCGCGTGCTTATCTTAAGCAACGCTATGATGTCCCCAAGCCATCATTAACACCGCACCTTTGATTGTACAGTGCTCACACATCCATCAGGCCCGACTTCGTCGTGTTCCCTCGAAGATCGACTCAGAAAGGCTAAATCTTTCAATGTCGCTTCTTCCATCCCCTCAAATTCATCTGCTTTTTGGTATTATATTAATTCTTTCAGCAGTTTTTATGAATAATTCAGGAGAACATGGATTATTGACGAGTTGAGGTTGTTACAGATGCAAGGCACAGTACATAAAGCACTTTTTATGAATAATCTATGTTTATTCTTGTAGCAATATATGAGCAAATACTTTAGCATCGCCCATCATATTGTCGATGGTACAATATTCATTAGGCTGGTGGGCAGTTTCATCGGTTTTTGACCAGCAGGCGGCTTCATACTGCATATTTCGGAAAAAAGTGGCAACTGTTCCACCTCCAATACCTATAGGCCTTGCATCTTTGCCGTAGATTTCTTTAATGCCTTTTTTTAATGCCTTAACCACTTGTGCTTCAGTAGAAGTTGGAGGAGCTGCAGGAGCCTTCTGTTCTTCTTCTGTTATGATTTTTACATGGAAATCTTTTTCGATTTTAGTTGTTATTTCTTTGATTTTTTCTTCAACTTCTTCAATGCTGTATTTTGGCAGGATCCTGCTGTCCATATAAAAAATATCTTCTCTGGGAATTGTGTTAATATTTGGGACATTGGGTTCTTTTTTAGTTGGCTCAAAGGTTGATATGGGTGGGTCGAAAAGGGGATTATTATGTGAAAAAATCTTGTACAGCCTTGTCAGTTCTGTGACCAGAAATGAAGCGGCCTTAAAGCTGTTAATTCCTTTATCGGGAGTTGAGCCGTGTGCCTGCTGTCCTAATGTTCTGAATTTAAGCCATAGGATACTTTTTTCAGCAACTTCGATTATTGTTCCGTCTTTATTTCCTGCATCAGGCACAATAATCAGGTCTGTCTTCCGGAATGGATTGGAATTTTTAAGAATATATTCAATTCCTTTATCATTTCCTGTTTCTTCATCTGCTACCAGTGTTATTCCCATATCATAATTAGGTGTGATTCCCTCAGCTTGAAATGCTTTAAGTGCATAAAGAGAAGCTACCATATCCTGCTGGTTGTCTTCCACTCCTCTTCCATATATCTTTCCTTCTTGTATCCAGGCTCTGAAAGGGTCTCCATCCCAAAGGGCCAGTTCCCCAGGGGGCACAACATCCATGTGAGTAATAAGCCAGATTGTTTTAGAGGAATTTTTCCCTTTATAAGTAGCAAGAATGTTAGGCCTATAGCCAACAGGGGCATCAAGGTCAGGGGCCTTGATAATGTCAATGTTTTGAAAGCCTGTTTTCTTTAAAAAATCAAGGAGGATCCCTGCTTTCTTGAATTCTCCTTCTCCTCCGTTTTCGGGAGAGATTGCCGGTAAAGAACAAAGTTTAATCTGCATGTCTATCATTTCGTCACGGAAGCTGTCGATCCTGTTAATGATTCTCTCGAACTTATCCATGTGGCTTCTCCATTTAATGGAAGATGATATCATTGGAAGAAATAAGAAGCAAGCTCTCTGTAACTTTTGTCATTTCTTATATTTGGATTGAGTTTGACACCTTGACTTTTCCTTTCCTTGAGATTACATTTACTCAAAATGCGGATAGGTTGTGATATACGCCCTTTCCTTAGGGAAAAGACAGGTGTTGGAGTTTATTTTAAAAATCTTCTTTTTTCCCTTTCTAAAATAGATAAGACAAACGAGTATTATCTTTTTTCTTCCTCATTTAAAGACCGGTTTGATACTAAAGAATTACCGCCTTTTGCAAAGATGCATTTTCGTGATTTCCATTATCCAGTAAAAGCTATAAATTTTTTCTGGTATAAATTCTGTTGGCCACCGCTTGAATATTTTTTTAAAACTGGACTTGATCTAACTCATTCCCCTAGCCCCTTGATTCTTCCCACAAAAGCGAAAAAGATCGTAACTGTATATGACCTGTTTTTTATGGAATATCCGAATTTTACTGACGAGGAAACAAGGAATTTTTTCTTAAAGAAAATTGGGGATTCTCTCCGTGAATCTGATGGTATTATGACTATATCAGCATTTACTAAAGAAGAACTCATGAAAAAATTTTCCCTGGATGCAAGAAAAATAAGAGTAGTTTTCCCAGGAATAGATCGAAAACTCTGGAAAAGAGTTCCGCGAGACAATATTAAGAAAACCAGGTTAATATACAAACTTCCTTCTTCTTTTCTCCTTTTTGTGGGAGCTTTTGAGCCACGGAAGAATCTTTTGAATTTAGTTGAAGCATTGAAGATTGTTCATGAAAAATACAGGAAAATTCCTCTTATTCTGGTTGGCCGTAAAGGGCAGGATTCTAAAAAAGTTGTTACAAAAATTGAAGAACTTAATCTTGAACCATGGATATCTCTAACTGGATATGTGCCAGAAAAGGATCTGAAAAGCTTTTACATCTCAGCGGAAGTTTTTGTCTTTCCTTCTTTTTGTGAGGGATTTGGGTTGCCACTCCTTGAAGCCATGGCATGTGGTGTTCCTATAACGGCTTCCAATGCTCCTGCAATTCCAGAGATTGCCAAAGATGCTGCTTTATATTTTGATCCTTATGAACCTGAAGATATTGCAAACAAAATAATTCTTGTCTTAAAAGATAATGAATTAAAGCGTAGATTGGTAGAAAATGGGGAAAAGAGAGTCTTGGATTTTGATTGGACAACGGCTGCGGCTGAGACTCTGAAATTCTATCATGAAATATTTGAAAAATGAGAAGAATAATCTAGTCGGGTTGCGGTGAAATATAATGAAGATTGGATTTGACATAGACAGCTTAACAATAAAAAGTGGTGGAATAGGAAGGTATGCAGTTAATTTAATTAACACTATTGCAAGAATATCATTAAGTGAAACTCAAAATGAGATATTTGTTTTTTTT
>AWNV01000120.1 GCA_000493965.1 Candidatus Aminicenans sakinawicola JGI OTU-1 | reverse complement strand
CACTACGTTCTCGAACAGCTATCTCAGATTCCCCAGCTTGGTGTAAAGAAAATAGCGGTACAGTTCCATGAAATCAGGGGATTTGATCCTTACGTTTCGCTGGCATTTCTCGAGGAAAAGCTTGGGAAAGCAAATAGGACTGTGGAAAGGAGAGGAAAAGACCTTTCGGGAAAAGAGATTAGGGTCGTAACAGTTTACTGGTTGTTATAGACATCGTGGAACAGCCTTACATAGTCCTCAACCATCTTATTCCAGTCATACTTTGCGCATACTCTACGTGCAAGCTGGTTAGCCGGCCTGTCATCATCCATGACTGCTTGGGCCATCGCTTCAGGGTCCAACTGGTGCAAATGGTAAATTAAGGTATATATCGGGTTGTTAATGTCATAGTGATATGATGGTAGATTATATCGGAGCAGGTATTAGTCCACTAGCTTATGATGAATATAACTCGTTAATTGATTTGGGGGCTACAATTAGGCTGGTACCATTAGTTTATTTACCGTCAAGTAATTTAAATAAAACGGTAATACAAACTTATAATCACCACAGCCTATTAAAAGACTTTGGACAATACATCCTTCCAGACGCTGACAAGTTGAAAGATAATATTAATACTCATGAGTGGGTCTGGGCTTTTTTAGATAAATCCTTTATTAAATTTATGAATTATCCTCGAAATCCTATTACTAGATTACGAATGGTAATCATTGCTGAGAGGTTGCATAGATTGTATAAGTTACACGGCTACCCAGACGTAATACACGTGGGGATGTTCAGTGAGACTGCATTATTGACAATGTTCATTTCTAAAAAAACTACTATTCCTTACACCATTACGCTACATTCATCGGATTTTATGATGAAGGGAGGGAGACGTCTTAGATACCTAAAGAAGATTTGTAAAGAATCTGCAGCCATAATCACCATCTCCAACTACAACAAAGGATATCTAACAGCACTAGGTGTTGACCACGAAAAACTACACGTTATAAAGGCCGGCATTAACGTAGAAAGGTTTCAGCGGAAAACGGACTACAAAGCGAATAACACTATACTATATACTATACGTCGGACGGCTTGTTAGATTCAAAGGCTTGGAATATTTGATTCAGGCCTTAAAGCATTTAACTAATTTCAACATAAAATTTAAGGTTAGAATAGTTGGAGAAGGTCCTATGGAAAATGAATTAAAAGAGCTGGCCACCAAGCTTAATGTCAACGATTTAGTAGAGTTTAAAGGATTCGTCCCTTATGATAAGCTTCTTTCCATGTATGAAGATTCTCAAGTCATCGTGCACCCATCGGTCGAGCTCCCCGACGGTAGGAGGGACGGAATACCGGTATCGATGATGGAGGCGATGTCCATGGAGCTGCCCGTAGTGAGTACTTATTGCTCGGGTATTCCTGAGCTGGTTGAAGATGGTTGGAACGGCATTTTAGTAAAACAGAGAGACTCTCTACAACTGGCCGAAGCTATAAGATATCTCCTAGAAAACCCAAGCGTAGCAAAAGAATACGGCAGAAGAGGACGGGAAAAAATAGTTAGAGAACATAATGTTAGAAGGAACGCCGAAAAACTCCTCAATATATTCAAGGACGTTAGCTCTAAATAAAAATCCTTCATTCATTACTCCCCCTAACATGAAGGCAAATCAGAAACCCCCAAATTGAAATAAGTAAAGGGGCTCACCCCCTTCATATTAATAAGGTCCATGGGAAACTTCACGAATTTTAATCTCAAGCGTAGCCTGATTCAATTATCCGGACGCCCCCGATGGCAAATGGAATCTTAGGAAGTTAATTGTTCTCTTTATCTTTATATATGTTGTCCAGACAACTAATTTATCTTTATATAAGAGATTCAGACAAATAACCTGAGTTGATCACGTTCATAACCACGTTTAAGCCTTTCAAACCCCCGTTTGACATCATCCAACTGAATGCACTAAAGAGTTGGCTCAGGTTCTGTCCTCCATGCGAAATAATGGTTATCGGTGCTGAAGAGGGGGTAGAAGAAGCCATTGGACACTTACCTCATATTAAAGTACTACCCCAAATAAGACGCACGGCGTCTGGAGCACCACTTTTAGATGACCTGATTAAAACTGGTGAGTCCGTTGCAAATCATGATTTAATATGTCTTATTAATGGGGACATAATAATAGTGGATGACATTCTAAAATTGGTCAAACAGGTAAAAAAAGTATTCCAAAACAATTTTCTACTAACATGTCGACGCTACGATATATGGATTAATGAACTAATAAACGATAACAACTGGTATGAGAAAGTCGAGCTCTTGAAAGAACAGGCACTTACTGCTTATTCTAAATCGAAGAAAAGACCTAAAGGAACTGACCTTTTCGTGTTCGGCAAAGGTCTTTTCAACGAAATACCTCCTTTCGCCGTTGGACGGCTTGTATGGTCACGCTGGTTAATCTACAAGGCTCTAGAAATGGGAAAGCCGGTAATTGACGCAACCGAATCACTTACAGTTCTACACCAGCAACATAGTTTTGAACACATAAAAGAACCCATAGTAAGTAACGCTCTCTCAAAAGGAAAAGTCGGCTACGATGCCATAGTGTTAGGTCAAGACTATAAACGAAATCTTAGTTTAGGAGGTGTAGCAGTCTATTTTTCAGAAGAAGATTGTAATTATATTTTAACAAAACAAGGCGTATATAGACGGACTGATATTAAGTTTCTGTTAAGAAAGTTGTTCACAAAACCGTTACTTAACCCTTACAGCTACCGATATGCTGTAACATTAATCAAAGTTTTGATGCCGGCAAAAAATATGAGAGGTTCAATTAAGAGAGCTTTGTTTAATATACATATTCTTTATTAAGAGAAGTTCGGTAACAAAGGCGACCAGTCCTGGACTAAAGTAATCTCAACACTTATATCCAAGTTAACCCTCTGATGAGTCAGATAGAGGTGCTACGCGATGCCCGATGAAGTATCAGTCGTTGGATTGGGTAAACTCGGGTTATGCATAGCGGCTGTCTTGGCTGATAGAGGTTTCAAAGTTATAGGTGTGGATGTTGACAAGGCAAAAGTGGATGCTGTAAACAGCGGAAGATCTCCCATTGCTGAGCCCGGTTTAGATGATTTGATTAGGAAAAACGTCGACAATTTGGAAGCAACCAATAGCCATTTTGATGCAGTTAAGCAAACTCAGACCACTTTCGTCGTAGTACCTACACCAAGCGATCCTGATGGGTCTTTTTCTTTAAAGTTCGTATACGAGGCGCTAGAAAAGATAGGGAGGGCAATAGCCGACAAAGCTGGTTACCATTTG
>AWNV01000119.1 GCA_000493965.1 Candidatus Aminicenans sakinawicola JGI OTU-1 | reverse complement strand
TGGATATTCAAGAGAATGTTTTTTGGGATGCCTGATGATATCTTATTTGGATTAAAGATTAGTTTTCCTTCTTGATTAAAGATTGCGAATCCCAGGTCGACCTGGTTAAGTGAAGGGATAGAAGTGATTCTTAAAAGTTCAAAATAGGGATTGGCTGAGTAAAGAAACGGGAGCATGTCGTAATCTATAGAAAGATATATAATCATTCTCCCGACATAGGATTCCTGTTCAAATATATCTTTATATCCTATGAGAAAATTTTTTTCTGTTCCCATATAAGAGATATTATGCTGTAAAAGAGACCATTCCTGGCTTAATGGGGGATCAAAATCAAGCCTGTAAAGTTCTGGAACATTCAGAGAAAAGCGTGAAAGCAGTTCCCCCTCAGTATTTAACATTTCGAGACTCGAATACCAGTTGAATTTTGCTATTAAAGTTTCTTCCCAAAGGAAGTGAGCAAAGTCAGCCGGTTCAGAATTATGGAAAAAGGAAATAATTGATTCTTTCTTATTATCAATTTCAGGGAGAGATTGATTAATTAGAAAGAGTCCCCATTTTTCCTGGGATTTTATGATGTTTTGAAGTGAATTTTGGAGGAGAATAGTATTTCTGCTGGAGTAGGCGCAATTGAGGGAAGAATAAATAAATAATGTGACAAGAAGGGAGACTGAGAACAGGACTTCTTTTTTCTTTGCGATTTGCGGGAAATAAATGAATGCAAGGATTAATGAGATAGTTAAAAATTGAAAGAAAAAAAGAAGATAATTTCTTTGTTTAAAAATAAATAAGTAACCTAAAAATTCCAGGCCTAATATGATGAATGGATAAAAAATGTTTGGAGAGTACAAGGAAGCAATCCTGAATCCCATTAAACTACTGAGAAAAAAAATGAAGAAAAAAAGAAAAATACTAAGGTGGAGAAGATAAAAACAGGGGCTAAATGAAAACTGGAGTAAGTTCAAATTTGAATGGAAGACTAAACGAAACAAGACCTGTTGAAACATAAATATTAGGCATATAGATATAAGTACCGCCAGGGAGTTGAAAAAAAAGAACAATGGAAATGAAGATTTTTCTTTTTCTGTCTTAAAAGGGCCTTGAGAGTAGAATGCTAGGCAGCCCATGATTAGTAAAAGAAAGAATGCAGTCAGAAAAATATCGGCAGGGGATTTAGTAAGGTTCCAAAAAGATAAAAAGCTTGCGGATGAAGGGGAATAAAGAGGAAGAGACTGAATTTTTTCTAATTTGCTCAAAGGGAAGAAAAGCAACCTTAGTCCTGCTAATGTCAGAATGAGAACCAGGCCGGGAAGAATTTTTTTTTCTTTATAGAATGACGGAGATTTAACAAGATGGATTGCTAGAAAAACAAGCGAGATTATAAAAAGCAGGTAAAACGCAAGAAGAGAGGTTTCTTTTTTCGCGGACAACCTGGATTGAAGTGATGGAGAACTGAGAGTGACAGTCGCAACAATATTATTTTTTACATCCCTTAATGGAAAGAATATGGTTTGAATCTCATTTTGAAGGCTTGGCTGCCCTATGTATTCATCATTGTGTTTCGAGAAAATTTTCTCGAAACCAGATACATCTTCACGGAAATCCCAGTAATCGATATGACAATCTTTTAAAAGGTCTTTTTTTAAGAAATGATATTCTCTCAGGTAGGGAGTTTTGAATTGGGGGAGAAAGGCTAAAAGGCGGTAGAAAACAACATATTCATCTTTATTGACCTTGTGGAAGGAAATTAAGTATACAGAGGATTTATGGTGGATAAGAAAAGAGGCATTTTGTTCTTCAAAGAGAAATTCAGTGCTGTCTCCACTGAAAATTGTTTCCAGGTCTATGACTTGGCCAAGCCACAGTGTAGGGTGTTGTTCTTTATAATATCCGATTCCTTCTGTGTCGGTATTGATGTGTAGATGCTTGAAAAGTGCGAATATTTCATCTTTTTTTTTGGGAAAAGGGGAAGTAAGTAAAAGTTTCTTTTTTTTGTTTATTTCATCGATGACTTTCGCAAATTCATTCTTGATTAAAGAGGAATTATTTCTGAGTTGGTTGAGGTTTTTCTGGTAATAATTTGAAGAAAAAAGGAGGGGAAGCAGCAGAAAAAAAATAAGGGAAAAAGCAGAGAGCGAGATGCCTGTAATAAAAGCAAAGAGAGGTATGTTTTTTCTACCCGGAATTTTTAAAATATTCAAATTTTTTCTGCCTTAATTTCGGTTATTTTCCATAAATTCCCATGTTTTTGGTCATTTTCCTTCAATAAGAAAAAGAAAATATGAAAGACATATTGATTGTTGTTCTTCTTATTTTTAAATGACCATCTGGCTTTAAAAATATATGTTTCTTGTTCAGAAGATAAAGACTGCCTTTCTGAATAAAATTCGAAAGTTGAAAAAGAGTTGAATATTTTTTTAAAGAGAAAATAAGCCTGCTGGTTGGAAAGTTGATCCGAAAAAGAAATAGGCTCTGGAAGAGATATGTTTATATGACTCTTGGAAGAGAATTGAGAGTAGAGAATTTTTGGATTATTTTGGAGAAATGCCTTTTCTATGTTTTGGGATGAGGCAGAGAATAATAAACAGAGGCTTGATAAAATATATACAATAAAATTTACCACTTAAAAAATATTACCATAAATAGTGAAATACGTAAAACACAAAAGGAGTAATGATTAGGCTTTGCTTCTGTTTTTTTCAGTATCATCAAAGACTATTGTTTTAAGCTCTTCTTTGATTTTATCGATTTTTTCCAGCTTTTCTGAGATCTTTGTAAAAAAATCTTCATGGCCTTTTATACCTTCCTGAATGAGAAATGCGGCGCTTTCTGAGCGGCTTTTAAAGAGGCCTGCTTCTACTAACATATTCATTTTTTTATTGCTTTCATCATTTACTCGAATTGTAAGCACAGTATTTCTGGATGACAGTGCTTTATCAATAACTTTTTTTATTGACTCTGCCGTCCTGGTGGCAAATTTTTCTACATGGTTGCCAAATTCATCTAATGGATTTTGGTGTTTTTTTTCTTTTTGTTCAGGGCCTGAATCTTTTTTGCTTTTTTCATCTTTCATAATTAATGTCTCCTGTATTATGTAACTCAATTACAAAATACAATATCACGAAATACATGTCAAGAAAAATCTGACTTTTGTGTAGAGCCAATCACTCAAAAAAAGCAATGAAAACTTCCCCCTCCGCTTTTAGATAAAAGTAAATATAAGATCTTTAACCAGCAGTCAACTTAAATAAAAAACTTTAATAGTAAGGTTATATTATTCTATTATTTATTCTTCTTTTTTCTCCTCTTCTTTTTCTTCTGTTTTTGTTTCTTCTTCAAGTTTTTTT
>AWNV01000118.1 GCA_000493965.1 Candidatus Aminicenans sakinawicola JGI OTU-1 | reverse complement strand
AGGGTTGGGATATTTTCTTTTTCCATGGGGAATAGTGATCTTCTCCCATCCTTGGATTTTATCCACCTTGTTTAAAAGATTCTTTCCTCTTCGTCGAAGTGTTATGAATTTTATTCCTTGTGTATTCAGCTGTGAAAGTTTTGAGTAAGAGGTAAACTTGGAGTCGAAAACAAAGGTAGGCTTTATACCGCATTTTACATAAATCCAAGAAATAAAATATTAGTTATAATTTGGATTTTTACATTATTGGAAGAATATAAATGATGCAAAAACGACAAATTCTTATAAATGCAATTATGTCTGTTATGCAAATTATAATAATTAGTGCTGTATTATTTATCCTTTACAAATTTTTACTCCACACCATAGGTATTGAAGAATTAGGAATCTGGTCGCTGATTCTGGCATCTACATCAGTAACTCAAATTGCAAGTTTTGGGCTTTCTGCGAGTGTTGTTAAATTTGTAGCTAAATATATTGCTCGGGGAGAAGAAGAAAATGTTTCTGGAGTAATTCAAACCGCGTCTCTTTCTGTGGCTGCATTTGTGGGCTTAATATTACTAATTGGCTATCCTATTGCTAAGTGGGTGCTTGGTTTAGTTATCCCGAACGAATTTCTTCCACTTGCATTATCTATTTTACCTTATTCCTTTTTTGCATTATGGATAATGATAGTTACTAGTATATTTCAAGGAGGTCTTGATGGATACCAGCGCATTGATATTAGAAGCCTTCTTTTAGTAGGAAGTGCAATTATTAATTTACTTTTATGTTTTATACTTGCCCCCTTATATGGATTAATTGGAGTGGCTTATGCCCGAGTTATCCAGAATATTATAATATTGATAAGTAGCTGGTTTTTGCTTAAAAGATACGTTCATTCCCTCCCCTTTTTTCCTTACAAATGGAAGAGAAGTTTATTTAAGGAAATAATTGGATATGGTATAAATTTCCAGGTGATAAATGTTTTAGCTATGTTTTACGATCCAGTAACAAAGGTTCTTCTTAGCAAATTTGGGGGACTATCCATGGTTGGATTTTATGAAATGGCGAGTAGAATGATTAAACAATTTCGTGAGCTTATCATCTCTGCTAATCAAGTGCTTGTCCCAGCTATTGCAGACTTAAAGGAGAAAACTCCTAATAAGATACAATCAATTTATTTGACTTCCTATCAATTAATTTTTTATCTTTCAATACCTTTATATTCCCTTATTATTGCTTTTACGCCAATTATATCTAAATTGTGGATTGGATATTATGAGAGTATTTTTGTGGTTTTTGCAATATTGCTTGCTATCGGTTGGTTATTGAATACGTTAAATGCCCCAGCTTATTTTGTGTATTTAGGCATTGGAAAACTTCGTTGGAATATGTTAAGCAACTTTGCGACGGCATTGCTAAATACTGGCTTAGGAATTTTGCTAGGAATATTCTTTGACGGCATCGGAGTAGTTGTTGCATGGGTAGTATCTTTGGCATTGGGTAGTAGCATAGTTTATTTATCTTATCATATAAAATGTAAAATTCCTTTATTAGAATTGCTACCAAAAACAAGCAGATTGATTATGACAACTTGCTTAACTGGCGTAATATTTTTTATTATATTACAAAATAAACTTGATCATAGCCTTAATATTATTAAATCAAATATTA
This sequence comes from Candidatus Aminicenans sakinawicola JGI OTU-1, assembly GCA_000493965.1. Lineage (GTDB taxonomy): Bacteria > Acidobacteriota > Aminicenantia > Aminicenantales > Aminicenantaceae > Aminicenans > Aminicenans sakinawicola. The sequence goes on along the minus strand of AWNV01000118.1, from coordinate 2,013 downwards.
TAATTATCCTCTCATTTTCAATAGTTGTCTTTATCCTTCTTTGGCTTCATCCTATGAGAAAACGCTTGATTAGATGGCTTGAAAATGAATTATTAAATGGAAAAATAGGGATATAATAAATAGATAAAAACTAGGTGGACCCCATTGCTTGGACAGAATTTAGATATCAAAGTTCTATTCAAAACTTAACTCTAGCTAAGAAAATACTTTGTATAAAATTTTTTATATAAAACTGTTAAACCAAATTTGAAATTTCACATTCCACATTTAAAATTTTAAGTATAAAGCGAAAATTGTCTGCTTTAATAGGATATTTCACCAAGATAACATTATAATTGTTATGCAGCTATGAGTAAGTTGAAAAATAATTTCTTAATGTTCTCTATAGCTATTATATTTGCTCTTTTTTTCGGTAGTTTAATATTGAAGAGCCATTTGTATTTTTTAGTGGGAATTTCAATATTTATTTTAGCCGCTATTGCCTTAAAATCACCATTGTTGTTTTTAATACTAATGGTAATAATTTATGAAAAAGGATTTCAGACAATTGATTTTGGAATTCCACATTGGATGTATGTAGAAAATATAGCAGTTATCTTTTTGGTTATTGGATTGATAATCCAGTTTATCAAAGGTAAATTTGGTGATTATTTCATTAAGGAAGATATTTATTTCAGATATGTCTTATTAATTTTCTTGATAGTATTTTCCTCTATATTTATAGGGAGCTGGTGGATATTGAATCAGCCGATTGAAACTTTAATATTTCGTACACGTGAATTTTTCTTGTACCTCATTTTTTTATACTTAACAATGGCTAATTTTAATTGCGGACAAATAAAGCGATTTATAAAGTTCGGAGCATACTCTGCACTTATAATATCTATTCTAGTGATTATAGATGCAAAGTTATTAGGAGGTGGTAAGATATTTCATCTGGCTATGTCGAATGGAGTGTCAGGAGTTAGAACAGGTACAGTTCGGATTTTTACCTATCCATTTATTACTATCTGGGCCTATTTTTATCTGTTGTCGGTAATCAGATTTGAAAAAGAAATAATAAGAAAAGTGCTATATATCATCTTTATCTTAATTATAAGCTACCAAATCATTTTTTGTAACATGACAAGACAAATAATTGTAATGTTATTTTTGACTACGATTTTATATTTTTTTAATATAAAATTTTTCTCAAAAATTATAATAACAAGTACTATTGGAGTAATTATAATTTTAGCTGGAATAATATATGCAAATAATAGTAATTTATTAAAAAATTCTTTCTTTTATAAAATAACTCAAGTAACACAATATGAAGCAACACAAACGATGGAAGGAAATATCGCCATAAGGCTCAATGCAATTAAATACTTTTATCCTTATTTCAAAAAGACTGGATTTTTAGGAATAGGGACGATGTCATTTTCATATGAGAATAGTCCGACGCGTATTGGAGTTAAAAAAGGATATGTTTTTGGTGATTTGGGGTTCTTTGCAATCTTATTTAAGTTTGGGGTATTTTCAGTAATATTTATAATATTTGTATTAAAAAGTATATTTAAAGATTTAAGATTTATTGAAGCGGAAGAAAGTTATTCAGAAATAAAAATTATTGCTGATAGCCTTATTTATTTGTTTATAAGCCAAATAATTTTATTGCCTTCGAGCACCATATTTTTTGGTGGACATTATATTTTGTACTACGGAATTATATTTTATTTCATTAGTAGAATAAAAAAAGATGTAGCGAGAAAAGCATCAAATGTTATAAATACATAAACTTCTTACCAGTGCAGAAGAGTTATTAGTAGTAATTTTTTGGTAACGTTCAAAAGGTTTGGCATTAGATTTTATTTGACTAAATCACGATCTCTTTCTAAGGTTAAGTTTGAGAAAAAAAGACCAAAGAGGGGAGATCGTGATGAAACAAGAAATTTTTTATAGTCTTGAAGAATATATACAAGGTTGGAAAGGGTAAACTGAAATACATACCCAATGGTAAACAGAAGTGCA
>AWNV01000117.1 GCA_000493965.1 Candidatus Aminicenans sakinawicola JGI OTU-1 | reverse complement strand
GGCGACCCAAAATTCTCAATTAAGGCCATATTTCCGGAAAAATAAGTAGTGATCTCATTTGTTTAGAGTCAGCTGCACAGGTCTGACCCTATTTAAATACCCTATTTAAATCAGGATTTAAATTAAAATAAGGAGCTTGACATAAATATGATATTATCATATATTATATGCGGAGAAAATATATGGTTAGAAAAACCGTTATGATTGATGAAGATTTAGCCAGGGATTTGGATCATTTTGCCCGAAAAGAACAGAGAGATTTCTCAAGTGCGATGAGATATGCTCTGAGAATCGGACTTCTCTCCATTGAGAATCCAGAACTGACCATCCAGGAAATCAAGGATATCTTAGAGGCCATGGTTGATTATGAAATGGGCAATGTCTCAGAATTGAATTTGAAGGATTTCTAGATGAGATTGGTTGAAACCTCCAAGTTTAAAAGGTTAAGAAAAAAATTAAAGCAAGAAAAGGAGAAAGTAGAACTAAAAAATGCGATCAAAAGAATCGTGAAAGATCCATATTCTGGGAAAAAACTCAAGGGTGAATTGAGAGAACTTTTATCGTTCAGTTATTCAGTTAAAGGACAGAACAGAAGACTCATTTACAAAGCAGAAAAACATACTATTGTACTGTTTTCCTTTGGTCCGAGAGAGGGAATATATAAATAATGGGAGATGAAGGTCGCAACTCTCCTCCCCGGTAAAGTTCTCCTTTTGGAATAGGGCTAGACCTATATAAATCACTGATATATTTTAAATTAATTCTTATTTCTCTCCATTCTTATGCCTTAATCGGCTAATTTTAGGGTCGAAATCGCCCTAGTTAGTATATATTTCTTCCTTTTTCTTTCCGGAATATTCTGGAGTTCATGGTAACCGCTGCATTCCCATTCTGATGGATGCTTGACAATCCCTGCCCGAACCATTTTTCTTCTCTCTTAATTAGACGTTTTGGCGGCCCGAAATTCTCAATTAAGACCATATTTCTGGGAAAATAAGTAGTGATCTCATTTGTTTAGAGTCAGTTGCACAGGTCTGACCCTATTTAATTTCTGGGAAAATAAGTAGTGATCTCATTTGTTTAGAGTCAGTTGCACAGGTCTGACCCTATTTACACTATTTAGTAACTTGTTTGGAAATGATAACTTGCTGAGCGTATTTGATCAAGTAACAACAGTTCCCTGAGGAAGCACTGAAATTCTTGCAAAAAGATAATTATTTTTATAATCTAATCTCCGGTGAATCGACTAAATCAAAACCAAATGAAACTGGAAGAAAAAACCGGTCAGTTTTTTGTTTGACCATAAAAATTAGTTTTGATATTGTCATTATGCTGATAAAGGAGGTAACGCAATGAAAACAAACCTAATCTTAATACTGTTGGCGGTTGGATTACTATTTGCCGCATGTGTTAAAACATCGGAAACTCCTGAAGAAGCGTCCGCCGCAGATAATCCATTTTTTTCAGAATATGACATTCCGTTTAAAGTACCGCCATTTGACATCATTAAACCCGAGCACTTTATCCCGGCCTATGAGAAAGGGATGGAGGAACAAATAGCGGATATTGAGGCACTCGTTAATAACACTGAAGCCACGACTTTTGACAACACGATCGTGGCCTTGGACCGGTCGGGCAAGCTGCTTTCCGAAGTGTCCAAGGTATTTTCTGGATTGAGTGGAGCCAATACCAATGATGAAATCAAAAAAATCCAGAAAGAAATGGCGCCCAGATTAGCAGCCCATCGTGATAAGATCAACCTGAACAAAAAACTGTTTGAACGCATAAAATCAGTGTACGAGCAGCGGGACGAACTGAATCTCACCGATGAGCAGATGTATTTGCTCGAAAATCTTTACAAAAGGTATGTCCGCAATGGAGCCAACCTGAATGATGAAGACCAGGCCAAGCTCAAAGAGATCAATCAAGAGCTGTCAAAGCTGGGCGTCCAGTTCGGTCAAAATGTCTTGGCCGAAACTAATGAATTCAAACTGGTAATCGAGAACGAAGAAGATCTGGCTGGTTTACCGGAATCATCGATCACAGGAGCTGTTGAGGCGGCTAAGGAAGCGGGGTTAGAGGGTAAATGGGTATTTACGACCCATAAACCCAGTATGATCCCGTTTCTGCAGTATTCTGAAAAGCGGGACCTGAGAGAAAAGCTGTACAGGGCTTACACAAAAAGAGGGGATAACGGCAACGAACGCGACAACAAAAAAATCCTCTCCGATCTCATCAAGCTTCGTGTCAAACGCGCAAATCTCCTCGGTTATAAGACTTACGCCGATTATGTCCTGGAAAGACGGATGGCAGAGAACCCACAGAATGTTTACGAACTGCTGAATCGGCTGTGGGATGCCTCCCTCCCCGTTGCAAAAAGAGAAAGACAAGAAATGCAGTCCATTATCGACAGAGAAGGTGACGGCTTAAAACTGGCCTCCTGGGATTGGTGGTATTACGCTGAAAAGCTGAGAAAGGAAAAATACCAACTCGACGACACTGAATTGCGGCCCTATTTTGTGTTGAATAATGTGCGCGATGGGGCATTCTGGGTGGCCAATCAACTCTACGGGTTGACCTTTGAGGAACTGGATGGAATGCCTTTGCCGCATCCGGATGCCCAAGTCTTTGAGGTCAAGGAAGCAGATGGATCCCATTGTGGAGTCCTTTATATGGATTTTCATCCCAGAATAAGTAAACGTGCTGGAGCCTGGTGTGGTACATACCGGAGCCAGAGCCGGAAATATGGAGTAGAGATCGACCCTGTTGTCAATTTGGTTTGTAATTTTTCCAAACCTTCCAGAGACAAGCCGGCTATGATCACTCTTGAAGAGGTGGAAACACTTTTCCATGAATTCGGGCACGGATTGGATAACCTTCTCTCTAATGTGACTTATGGAACGACCTTCAGGTCTTCAGATTTTTCCGAACTCCCATCTCAGATCATGGAACATTGGGCCATGGAACCGACGGTCCTTAAACACTATGCCAAGCATTACCAGACAGGCGAAGTCATTCCCGACAATTTGATCGATAAAATCGTAATAAGCGGCTTGTTTAACCAAGGATTCATCACGGTCGAATACCTGGCTGCATGTCTGTTGGATATGAAATACCACACACTCACAGAACCACAGGACCTGGATATCAATCAATTCGAAAAAGATTATTTCGATGAGATCGGCCTGATCCCTGAGATCGTCTCCAGGTATCGGAGCACCTATTTCAATCATATCATCGGGGGATATGCCGCAGGTTATTATGGCTACATTTGGTCAGAAGTTCTGGATTGTGATGCTTTTGAGGCGTTTAAAGAGACCAGTTTGTTTGACCAAAAAACCGCCAACGCCTTTAGAAAAAGCGTATTAGAAGTAAACGGGACCGCAGACTACATGTCCATGTACATAAACTTCCGTGGACGAGAACCCAGGATCGAGCCTTTATTGAAGAACCGGGGATTGAACTAAACATATAGATTACTAATGAAAACGTTATTTCGTTACCAGAACATGATTGTTTATGCTGAGTCAAAAAGTCTGGAATAATAAAGATCCTGTTGAATATGAGGAGAGGCTTGAAATAGGGTAGGCTTGAGGGAATACTTGGAATAGTAGGAATAGTTTGGGAATAGGGTCAGACCTATGCAACTCACTGATATATTTTAAATTAATTATTATTTCCCTCCATCTTTATGCCTTAATCGGCTAATTTGAGGGTCG
>AWNV01000116.1 GCA_000493965.1 Candidatus Aminicenans sakinawicola JGI OTU-1 | reverse complement strand
ACTCAGAAAGGCTAAATCTTTCAATGTCGCTTCTTCCATCCCCTCAAATTCATATACTTTTATAAGCAGATTTCATCAAGGTTAAATAAAGGTATTGGCATAATTTATGAATAATTCAGGGTAAAAGCTTGTTCCAGAATTATGCATATTTCATTTGACAATTCAAGCGGTAGTTTTAGTATATAAAAGATAGGATGAACAAATTCAAAGCTGTAATACTGCTGCTTCGGCTTCCTTTTCTTACGGTGACATTAGGTGCTGTATTTTTAGGGACGTCTTTTGCATGGTGGCATAGAAGATGCTTCAACTCGGGCTATTTCGTAGTTGCTCTTGCTGGAGCGTGTTTTCTTCATATTGCCTGCAATGTGGCCAATGATTATTTTGACTTTAAAAGTGGAAATGATGCAGCCAACAAGAGCGGTCTCATTCCATTTTCAGGAGGAAGCCGTATGGTCCTGGACGGTTTTATTACTCCGGAGAAAAGTCTTGCGATATCTGTTTGTTTTGCTGTCCTGGGCTCAGCAGCAGGGATTTATCTCAATTTTATTTTAAGAGGCAATGTCATATTACTGATTGGAATTGTCGCACTGTTTTTTGTTTACAGCTATAATGGATTTCCTATCAAGTTAGTGAATAAAGGTCTGGGTGAAGCCGCCATATTTTTAGCCTGGGGGCCTTTGATGGTATTAGGTTCTTACTATGTTCAGACAGAAAGCATCGATTCCTGTTGGCCTTTGATTGTAGCTTTGCCCTCAGGAATCATGACGACTTTAGTTGTTTTTATAAATGAGTTTGCAGATAGAGATGCCGATTTTTCTGTTGGAAGAAAAACATGGGTAATTATTTTCGGATATAGAAAGAGCTTATATCTTTATTTATTTCTTGCTGTGAGTTGTTATATGATAGTTTTAGCCGGGGTCCTTTTTATCGGCTGGCCTGTATGGTCTGTTTTAGCAGTGATAACAGGTCCTTTGCCTTTCATAGTCTTTAAGATGGGATTGAGGAATCTTGAAAACTGGGAAGCTTTTTTACCGGCTGTAAAAGCAACAGTATTGATGAATTTCTTGTTTTTAGTTATATTAAGTATTTCATTTTTGGTGTGATATGAAAAAACAAAAAGAAAAAAGGGAACAAAGCGTTATCAGGGAGTACTTCGAACTTATTGTAGAGACAGCTATTTTTGTCTTTTTTGTAATGACTTTTGTTGTCCAGGCTTTTCAGATTCCAACAGGTTCTATGGAGCCTACTTTGCTAATCGGAGATTTCCTTCTTGTTAATAAACTTGCTTATGAGAAACCTTCTTTTCCCATTGAGGAAAAAATACTGCCAGCTAAAAAAATCAAGAGGGGCGACATTATTGTTTTTAAATATCCTAAAGAACTGGATAAGGATTTTGTCAAGAGAGTCATTGCATTAGAAGGTGAAAACATTGAGATCAAGGATAAACAGGTTTATATAAACGGCAGTCCTATTTCGGAAAAATATAAAGTACACAGCGACAGCCAGGTTTATACAAAAAACGAATATTATCAATATGATGGGTATATAAGAGATAATTTTGGGCCTGTTGTTGTCCCTCCAGGGCACTGTTTTGCAATGGGAGATAACAGGGATAACAGTCTGGACAGCCGTTACTGGGGTTTTTTGCCTCTTAGTAATATAAAAGGAAAGCCCTGGGTGATTTATTTTTCTTACAGAGCAGAGAAGGATGCTTATCTCAAGACAAGTGCTGGAGAAAGGATAAGAAAGATAGCAAATTTCATCCCGAGGGCAAGATGGAAACGGTTACTTAAGATCATCAAATAACCCCAGCGTGGGCTATTCATAAAAATTGCTGATAGAATTAATATAATATCAACTAGTTTTAATCTTTCTCCAAGGAATCCTCATAACTATCTTGACTTATACGTTCTCTATAATAGATTTTAATTATATTTATATTATCAGCAATTTTTACCTTACAGGCGAGCCGATCTTACCGCATCTGCTTCGTTACAGCGCATTCGTGGTGAAGGACCACAACTTCATGCGCTGTGCCTTGCATCTGCAGCAAGCTTGACTCGTGAATAACGCACGTCCACCTGAATTATTCAGGCTTTTTTATGTCTATTTCTTCATAAGAGGAGATATATAAGACAGGATTTTCTATCTTGAAACTATTAATAAAAACGGAACTGCAGACTACCCCATCCATATCTTTTCCGACCGGAAGACCCAGGTAATTAAGGATAGTGGGTGCAATATCTATGAGTTCCATGCCTTCGATGTTTTTTCCTCTAACCATATCTTTTCCCAGGAAAAAGAAAACTCCCGCTGGCCCGTAATCGTGGTAAGCACATATGTCGGCATTTCCTAGTATCCATTCAATGATTCTTTTCCAGAATGGCAGGGGTTCTATTCCGTGGGGAGAATAGATAATTAAAAGTTCATCATCCTTTTTTGAGGCAATATACTTCCCGATTATTTGGTCGTAAAACTCATAGTATTTTTCGATCAAAGAGCTGTATTTGTTGAGCTCCTCCTGATCCAGTTCACCGAACAGATCGGGAAAACTATATTTATAAAAGTACGTTTCCACAGTGTTCAATCCACTTAGTAAAAAATAGGAAAGCTGGGGCTGGATCTTACTTTTTTCTTGAAAGAATTCTTCTTCGAGTGCAATGTCAGACAGGAATGCTGTTTTAGCATTGATGAAAATTTCACTGGTTTCGAATCTTAGGTCCTGAAAGAAAGTGTTAAAAAGAGTTTCTGATTTTTGACTGGGTTCTTTTACCACTGTATCGTAAGGCCAATCTTTTTTAAGGAAAGATGTCTTGTTGCTTTCGAATATTTTCCACATATCTTTTGAAAAGGAAGAAGTAGGGTTAGGGGATATTTTAAGGAGATTGGTTCTTGTCAATTGACGGAAAAATATAAAGCGCGGTACAACGGTTATTTCCTTTTTGAAGTTCAGTATGCGGTATTTATAAAGAGAAAGCTGGCGGTGTTTAAATGGAAATTTTCCCGTATTAAAAGAACTATTGAGGATAAGTGCTTCGTTTGGAGAAAAACTTTCAAGTTTTCCCCAGCTCCCTTCTTCCATCAGCCAGGAAAAATTCGGGAGCTTTTCTTCATTTATTAAAGGAATTATGAAGTCAAAGCTAAGACCTTCGAGGCCGATTATAGTGATTTTTTTATCTATTTCCTTGGTTTCAAGACGGGCAATTTTTTCAGGAGGAGTCAGGACAGGGTATTTCGTTCTTTTGAAAATTGTATAGGTAATGGCACCTCCAAAAAGGATAAAGTATACAAGGAAGAAAAAGATGCCCTTTTTGTATTTATGCTTGCCGATGAAGGCTAGTATTCCAAGGATTGCGAGAAAAAGTAGAGTCATGGCCTGTGGCTTTAGAAGATGACAAATTTCCGGATTGAAAAAAGATAGGAAGAAGTTGTAGTTCTCCCAGAAAATCAGCAGGAAAATAAGGGTAAGAAGAGTGAAGCTAATCATGAGGAAAGAAGGGGAGACGAATGCTATATTGAACTTTTTCCCTGTAAAAAATTGGATGATGAAGAAAGATAGAATACATAGCATTGTTATCAGGAGTCCATATGTAATAGCAAGGAAAAGAGTAAGCTGCCCAAAAAAGTAAATATCAAAGATAAGGTTAATGTTCAGGTCTAGAATGAGAAGAGCGAGTAGGATATCGAAGAAAAAGCCGCTCACCAAAGAGTTTATCAGTACTTTTAGGAATTTCATGACCTCTAACCTGAATTATTCATAAAAATTGCTGATAGAATTAATATAATATCAACCAGTTTTGATCGTTCTTCATTAAATCTTAAGAACTAATTTATACTATACTCTAGGCTAGATAACAACATAAAAGCATAAAGCATATGAATTTGAGGGGATGGGGGAAGCGACATTAAAAGATTTAGCCTTTCTGAGTCGATCTTCGAGGGAACCAGACAAAGTCTGGCCTGATGGATGTGTGAGCACTGTATGATCAAAGGGGCGGTGTTAATGATGG
>AWNV01000115.1 GCA_000493965.1 Candidatus Aminicenans sakinawicola JGI OTU-1 | reverse complement strand
CTTTTAAGGCAAAATATCAGCCCTTATTATGGGGTATCTTTCATGATATCTATAAGTTAGCATGGTCCGACCCCCTTTCTTCCCTTTCTTACCAGATTAATTGAGAAAAGCTAAAGGATAAATTCTATCTGAGGGTTATATTTTCTTAAGTTTTTCTATGTCTGCGATATCTTGAGCACGGCCGGTTGCTTTCTTGTTTTTTATCAAATCAGATTTTGAGATAAAATTTGCAGGAATATTCCCGTATTTTCCCACTGTGCGGTTATTCCATGCCTCCTTAAAGCTGACTCCGTTTATCGAAGTAATAATATCTATTCGCAAGGGGGCAATGCCCAATTGAATTATCTGGTCCGACTTTAGAAAATCGTCCTTTGTTATCCCTACATTTTTAAATCCGAACTTCTCCAAAACATTAAGCATCTTATCTGCATTATCAGTTGAGGCCTCTACGAAAAAGTCTATATCCTTCGTGAATCGTGGTTCTGCATAGAAGCTATAAGCAAATCCTCCAACGATGAGATAACGAACCTTATGTTCGTTTAACAATGCGATAAATTCTTTGAAATCTTTTTCGGCTCTCATTTTTAAAGTCGTAATACAATTCCCTTAAATATTGAAGTATATCGAGTTTTTCCTCAGGTGTGCAGGATTTCCAATATTCGATATCTAATCTTTCTGCATCCTTAAAAGTGATTTTTCTAGTTGTTTTCTCCACAGTCAAATTATATCAGAATCTAATTGTAAAATAAATGGGGACACATCCTATTTTTCATGCTTTATGCTTTTTCCTTTGGGCAGACCGTCCTTTGAGGTCAGAGCGAACGAACTGATTGAATTTTCAGGAGTTAAACTGAAAAACGGCCTCAAAATCGGCCTTAATTAGTCAGAAACTTTGGAGTTTTACGATGTTTAGTCCCGATTTCATATGCATAAGCTATTTCAAGTAAAATTGGCTCACTCCAGGCCCTTCCGAAAAAAGATATTCCAACAGGTAACTCATCAATATAGCCCATAGGTACTGTAATATTTGGATATCCAGCTTGAGCTGCAGGAGAAGAGCTTCCCAACTGAAAACTATCGCCATTAATCAAATCGGTTTTCCAGGCAGGGCTTCCTGTTGGGGCTATTATTGCATCCAAATCATGTTCATTCATGACCCTGTCTATTCCTTCTTCCCTACTGCCTTTCATCATTTTGGCTAATGCCTCCTGGTATTCCTCAGAGGTCAGATCTCCCTTTTCCTGGGCCATATCCAGGTATCTCTGGTTAAAATATTTCAATTCTATCGAATCCGATTGATTAAATGCTATAAGTTCTTCAACGCTTTTGATTGGAGCATCAGGTCCCAGGGATTGGAAATATTTATTCAATCCGTCTTTGTATTCATATAGCATGATTTCGAATGAATAATCGCCAACGTTACCACTTGATATTTCATCTATCTCAATGATTTCTGCTCCCTGGCTTTTCAGAAAATCTACCGCTTGGTACACCAACGTATCAACCTTATAATTTATTCCTAAAGGACCTTTGTATAGACCGATTCTCTTACCCTTTAACCCGTCTTCTTTTAAGAATTGCGTGTAATCCCTGTAAAATTTTCCCTGGCTTGCCAATGTTTTTTCATCGGCTGAATCTACCCCGACTAATGCCCCCAAAAAAATCGCAGCGTCTCTTACCGTCCGTGCCATAGGTCCCGGTGTGTCTTGTGTAAATGAGATGGGAATAACTCCAGAGCGACTTACAAGTCCTACGGTTGGTTTGATTCCCACAATACCATTGCTATGTGAAGGGCAAACAATGGAACCATCGGTTTCAGTACCTATCGCAAGCATTGTAAGATTAGCGGATACAGCTACGGCTGAACCCGAACTTGATCCACAAGGGTTACGACTCAAAACATACGGATTTTTGGTTTGGCCACCTACACCGCTCCAGCCACTTGTAGATAATTGACCTCGAAAATTCGCCCACTCACTTAAATTGGCTTTTCCAAGGATAATCGCTCCGGCATCTCTTAGTTGTTTGGCAATATAGCTATCCTTCAACGGGTAAGAATTCATTAATGCTCTGGAACCGGCAGTGGTTGCCATTTTATCATGGGTGTCAATATTGTCTTTTAATACTACCGGGATGCCATGAAGAGGTCCTCTTATTTTTCCCTCGCTCATCTCTATATCCAACTCTTCTGCAACTTGAATAGCATCAGGATTTACTTGAATAATGGAGTTAAGCGTGGGCCCACTTTTATCAATCTCCTCAATTCTGTCCAAATAGGCTTGAACCACCTCTTTGATGGTATGAGTACCGTCTTTATATCCGAGTTGAATTTGAGTTATGTCTTGTTCTAGAAATCTAAAACTGTCAAATTTTGTAATTTGAGCTTCTCTGGACAGAGGTTGACAAGAAATTTGTAAGAATAAATAAATTATCAAGATAATTTTAATCTTATTCAATAAAGCTCTGTTGTTTATTATTTTCAATTGTTTTTCCATATCTTATTTATTAATAGCTTACCACAAACATTTGTGTAAATAAATGGGGACACATCCTATTTTCTTATTAGTTATTATTATATTGCCAAGTAATCGGTGGAAAAATAATTCCTATGGATCCTTTGATCCTTTGGTCCTTTGGGGGCCTTGGGGGTCGGCACACGATCCTTTGGCATCCTTTGGGGTCGGGCCACACGAAGTGTTTGAATTTTCAGGAGTTAATCTGAAAAACGGCTGCAAAATCGGCCTTAAAGCAATGGTTTTGGTGGCAAAAACGTATGGATTACCGTGATGAACCTAGACGTTTTGGCGGCCCAAAACCCTCAATTAAGGCCATATTTCCAGGAAAATAAAGAGTGATCTCATTTATTTAGAGTCAGTTGCACAGGTCTGACCCTATTTAATCTATCAGGTCTGACCCTATTTACACCCTATTTACCTATTTACTATTTAAATTTAAAGGACAACTCTTCTTTCTTAAATGCCAAAACTGTTTTATATTTCAATATCTAATGAGTATTTCACCTCAACGATGACCCCATCTTTTGTATCAAAAATAAATCCTTTGTATTTATCAAAAAACTTACCCCTAATAAAGATCCATTCATCTCCTATTTGCTTTATCGCTTTGACATTCTCATCTGAAAAAGAGCTGATTTTGTATATACTGTCAAGGGCATCCTGAATCATCTGTGCATCTTCCATATTCTTAAGGCGAAGATCTTTTTTCAGCAGACTTTTCAGGCTGGGCATGGATTTGCTGGTACCAGTGTCCTCAGACATGACAAAATGATCATCTACCCTAATCAGAATTAAATCGCCCATCCCTAAAAGACCTCCGTCAGGATCCTCTCTACTTAATTTAATCTGGTAGAAGGTACCATAAAATATTTTCCCCATGGTTGGTGTATCAATTGGCTTCGCATCTATTTTGATCCTTCTGCAAACTTCCTCCCTGATCAAACTCTCTTCACTCTGTGTGATGTCCTGCGGATATGATGTTACTAACAAAAACATAATTGAGATTAAAATAAACCATAATAATTTTTTCATAAGTAACCTCCCATTATTAATTAAACTCTTAGTTAAAGAATCCTTGTTCTTAATTTTTATATCATAAGAAATTCAAAAATGATAATCAAGTTTTAATGTAACGGTCACCTTTTTTCCGGTGATTTTGATTTTGGGGCTTGGCCGCACGAAGTGATTGAATTTTTAGGAGTTAAACTGAAAAGCTGCTGCAAAATCGGCCTTAAAGCAATGGTTTTGGTGGGGGAAATTGCCCCTTAAACATAGATGTGTGTGCGACCGACTGAGAAAAACAACGCCTATTCTTCGTCTATAATATGAGTTGAAAATTATATTCCATGCATTACTTTTTAAGTCCAAACAAAAATATGCTTGACGTATTACGTTTAGCGTAATATCATATATTATATGCTATATGATAAAATCATTTGCCTGCCGAGATACTGAAAAGCTATTCAAGGATGAACAAGTTCGTCGTTTTCAGTCGTTTGAGCGGCAGGCGAGAAAAAGGCTTAT
>AWNV01000114.1 GCA_000493965.1 Candidatus Aminicenans sakinawicola JGI OTU-1 | reverse complement strand
ACAACCTGTTTCTACTCTACCAAAATCCTTCTGCAATTACAAATGGAATCATTGCATTTTTCAATAACAAGACGGAGCTGAATGAAATGGGAAAAAATGCGCGACATGCATTGGAACAGTATTATATGAGAACACCTTGTGTCAATCTTATTGAAAAGGCGATCATGAAAACTATGCAATGAGTATTACTTCTTTTAGGAGTCCTTTTACAGGATTTCTGTAAACAACCATGGACTTACTTCCATGGCTTTTAAACCAGCGTAAGCTTCGCTTGTCCGGCTTCGTCAGAGCTCTCTTTATCCCCCGACTTACGTCAGGGGAATTACGAAAGTAGTATCAAAAAATGATGAATATTTTCCAAGAAGCTTCGATGAGGGCATGATGAAAGAGTGTTGCATTATCCCCTTAAAAAGAGAACACATAGGACGGATCGTTGATATTCATATACGGGCGTTTCCGGGATTCTTTTTAACCTTTCTTGGAGCTAGATTCTTGGGAGAGTTTTACCGCTCCTTCATCAAGGAGGAAACTGGGATTTCCTTTGTTGCGGTGGACAAGAAAAAAGGAGATTTATTAGGGGCTGTCTTCGGAACAGATTCTCGCTCCAGCTTTTTTAGGAAATTGGCCGTCCGGCGATGGTGGGCTTTCGGTCTGGCCAGTTTAAGCGCAGTAGTGAAGAATCCCTCGATCATCAAGAGGCTTCTTCGTGCCCTCACATACAGAGGCGATCCTCCATGTCATCCAGGATATGCATTGTTAAGTTCGATTGCCGTGGCACCGGAAACTCAAGGGATGGGAGTCGGAAAAGCTTTATTGAATGCCTGGGTAGAAGAGGTAAAAAAGCGGTCTTGCCCGGGCGCTTATTTGACGACGGACGTCCTCGATAATGTACCGGTCAATCATTTCTATCAACGGGCCGGTTGGATATTGGAGAGTACGTTCATCACTCCAGAAGGAAGGAGGATGAACAGGTATGTCTTGAACTTCAATAATGGAGAGCCATGATCAAGCGTTGTTTCGATCTTATGACTACGTTGGCGGGCATCATAATAGCGTCGCCTATTTTCTTAATCATTACCGTTTTGATAAGGTTCCTTATGGGGCCTCCCGTTTTTTTCAAACAGACGCGGGTGGGAAAGGACGGGTGGGAATTCTCATTGATAAAATTCCGAACCATGACGATTTCGCCCGGCGCGGAAAAGGGCAAATTTGAACCAGGAAATCTCAGCCGGATCACGTCCTTCGGTCGATTCCTGCGAAAAACAAAACTTGATGAACTGCCTCAGCTCTTAAATATCCTGATGGGAGATATGTCCTTGGTCGGTCCTCGACCTGAAGTCAAGAAGTGGGTTGAGGTTTATCCCGAACGGTGGGCAGTCATTCATAACGTCCGCCCAGGCCTGACGGATCCGGCTTCCCTTATTTATCGTAAAGAAGAGAAGTTATTGGCCGGGACTCCCGAACCTGAAAAGGTCTATCGGTATGAGATCCTGCCCCACAAATTGGCTCTCTACGAGGAATACGTCAAGAAAAGGAATTTGTTCATGGATTTTGTGATCATCATGAAAACGATGTTTTCTGTTTTCAAACCCTAATTGACTCTATAGAAGGAGAGAAGATGGTAAGCCTCAACAAAATACCGTTCAGCAGGATCTCGTGTGATGGAAACGAATTGGCGTATGTCCGTGAGGTCATTGAGAGCGGATGGTTGACGACGGCGGGAAAAGCGTTTGAAATGGAAAAGCGATTCAGCGAATTCGTTCAAGCGCAATATGCCTGTGCAGTCAACTCCGGTACCGCTGCTCTGCACCTCGCCTTGGAAGCTTTGGGTGTCAAAGCAGGCGACCTAGTGTTCGTTCCGACCATGACGTTTACGGCCTCAGCCGAGGCCATCCGTTATCTGAACGCCCACCCCGTCTTCCTAGACGTGGAGTATGGGACGAACCTGATAACGGCAGAAATCTTGAGGGAGGCCATCCGGAAACATCCGGAGGTAAAAATGCTCATCGTCGTCCACTACGGCGGTCAGGCGGCTCCGATGATTCACGCCGATGGCACGGAAGGGATCCTCGATCTCTGTCGACAGAATGGGATACGCGTCGTGGAAGACGCTGCCCATACATTCCCCGCGAGACTCCACGGCCGCATGATCGGGGCCTTGGGCGACGTGACATGCTTCAGCTTCTACGCCAATAAGACCATCACTACAGGTGAGGGAGGAATGCTTACGACAAATCACGCCTCCATCGCTCAGCGTGCCAAAATCATGCGTTTGCATGGAATAGATCGCGATGTCTGGAACCGATTTACCTCAGATAAGCCATCCTGGGAATACGATGTCGTGGCGCCCGGGTTCAAATATAACATGCCGGACGTTAATGCCGCCATTGGGCTTGCCCAACTCGAACGGGCTTGGGAGTTTCGGGCCGAAAGAGAACGTTGCGCAAGGCACTATTTCGAAGCATTGAACGACATTGCCGGCGTGGATCTCCCCTCCATGCACGTAGCCCAGGAGGATCATGCATGGCACTTGTTTACGATCGTCCTGAATTCGGAAGCGCGGCTGAATCGAAACCGGTGTATCGAGCTGTTGGCGGAGAAGGGCATCGACACTTCGGTGCATTATAAGCCGCTGCACCGGATGACTTATTATAAAAACACCTATCATCTAAAACCTGAAGATTTTCCGAATGCGGAAAGGATATGGAAAGGCTGCATTTCGCTTCCGATTTATCCCTCGTTGAAAAACGAGGAGCTGGAATACATCTGTCAAGCCCTCCATGACATTCTGGGAAGTTGAGTCCCGAAATATGAAATAAAGTTTAGCTTTTTTCGATTGGAAGAAGGGGAAATGAGAGATTTGAATCCAAGCGATTGTCTTTTCCCCTTTGGCGGCTTCGAATGCGACTTTGGCCCTGAATGCGGTGTCATTTTGTTTGTACTCGTTCAGATACATTAGTGACACATTGGAGGTACGATGCGTGGTAGAATAGAAGTTACTATGAGTAGATACGGATCAATTATTCCTGGGTCTAATTTTATAACTTCACTTTCGAGACAAAGTACGATATCAAGAGATGCGAAGAAGCGATTACGGTGGTTTGATCATTACCGTAAATACGGCAATGCAAGACTTACATGTCGCTATTTTGGCATTTCTGCCCAAACTTTCTATCGATGGAAGAGACGTTTTGACAAATATGATTTAACGACATTGGAGGAGCTCTCATGCAGGCCTCATCGGGTAAGGAGGCCTCAGATATCTTCCCATGTTGTAGAGAGGATTAGAGAGTTAAGAGAGCAATATCCGCGTTGGGGAAGGGATAAGCTGGCAGTACTTCTTCATAGAGAAGGCATAGAGACCTCTTCATCGACTGTAGGGAGAGTAATCAATCGGCTGAGGGAGATCGAAGAATTTATTATTCCTGAATTTGAAGAAGGTAAGAAAATAAGCTGGTTTGTTTATGTAGCTAGGTTAATTGATAAATATTCACGACGAGATAGAGATTTAATTCTAGTGAAATTAAAAGAAGCAGGGATTGGTTGCAATAACTACTTTACACCAATTCATCTCCAGCCATTTTATCGAAAGATGTTCGGATATAAAAAAGGAGACTTTCCTGTAACAGAAAAGGTTTCAGAGAGGACTATTGCCTTGCCTTTTTATAATAATTTAAAAGAAGAGCAAATTGATTATGTCTGTGAAAGTTTAAAAGAAATTATTCATTCACTTTGAGCGAAAAATATGATATTCAGAATTGTATACGATTATATTAGATGAGGGAAGGCCGATTATATCAAGTGGCTTAGCTAAAAATCAGGGGGGAAGATTAAAATGGGAATTGATCAGAATTTGTTGAAACGAATATTCAGAAAAAGTGTCTTTAAAAGGAGAGCATTCTTCTTTATCTCTGATGTTTTACTGATTTCGTTCTCAATGTATATTTCTTTCTGGCTTAGATTCAATGGTTTAATCCCAGATCAATTCCAAAAATCTTTGCCATATTTTATTCTACTAGCATTAGGAATCAAACTTTTCTTTTTAATCTTATATAATCTTTATGATATTTCATGGCGTTTTGTAAGTCTTGAAGAGTCAATGAAAGTCTTTAAGGCTTTAACTATTGGCTCTTTGACTTTCGGTATGTCCCTATTCTTTTTGAGGTTAACCATACCATTTAGAGGTTTCCCTAGATCTGTTCTGATAATTGATTATGTGTTTTCTCTTATTTTAATTGGCTCTCTTCTAATCTCTAAGAGGATGGTATTGGAAGGCATAAAGAGTACTCTTAAATCTAAGAAGGAAAAAGTCAAAGTCTTGATAATAGGTGCTGGAAGTGCAGGAGAACAGATAATAAGAGAGATGATAAGGAATAAAAAATCAAATTATTTGCCTGTAGGATTTGTCGATGATGATCGCGCCAAAAA
>AWNV01000113.1 GCA_000493965.1 Candidatus Aminicenans sakinawicola JGI OTU-1 | reverse complement strand
GTCAAGGATATTTTTCAAATTTAACCTGAATTTGAGGACATGTCTGCGCTCCACTAAGATTTTTAACGCCATTTCCTCCCCGATCTTCTCGGCTCTGCTGGAACTCCGCGTGTTTATCTTAAGCAGCGCCACAATGTCCCCGAGCCATCATTAACACCGCCCCTTTAATTATACAGTGCTCACACATCCATCAGGCCCGTCCGACTTTGTCGGGTTCCCTCGAAACCGACTCAGAAAGGCTAAATCTTTTAATGTCGCTTCCTCCATCCCCTCAAATTCATTCAGTCTGATAAGCAGATTTCATCAAGCTTAAATAATTTTATCAGCAATTTTTATGAATAATCCAGGTTAATTGGTTGAAGGTTTGCAGTTAAAAGTTTAAAATGCATAGATGTTAGGTTTTGAAATTAACATGATGGATGAAAAACAGCATTTAATATCTGACCTTAAGGTTTGATGTTTTGACCATGAATAAAGAGAACAATATTAAGCCATTAAATTTTCAGCCTCCATCAGACTTTAATTTTATCCGCCGTAAGACACGACAAATAAAAATCGGTAGTGTGCAAGTAGGAGGGCAAGCTCCAATCGCAGTACAGTCCATGACAAAAACCGATACCAGGGATATAAAGGCAACCTTACGGCAAATTCATAAAATGGAGGAAGCAGGATGTGAGATAGTACGCCTTGCTGTCCCCGATGAAGAGGCTGTAAATGCCCTTGGAGAAATCAGGAGGAATAGTAAAGTTCCTCTAATAGCCGACATTCATTTTGATTACAGGCTGGCCCTAGCTTCTCTTGAGAAGGGAGTTGACGGGCTGCGCATAAACCCGGGTAATATTGGTTCTAAAGAAAATGTGAGAGAAGTTGTCCGTGCTGCAAGGAAAAAAGCCACTCCTATAAGGATCGGTGTAAATTCAGGTTCTTTGGAAAAAGACCTTCTCTGGAAGTACGGCGGAGCCACTCCAGAAGCTATGGTCGAAAGTGCACTTGACCATATACGGATACTTGAAGACCTGGATTTTACGCTGATCAAGATTTCGATGAAGGCATCTGATATTTTAAGGACAATCAGAGCTTACAAGATTCTGGCAGAGGACGTGGATTATCCTTTTCATGCAGGAATAACAGAGGCAGGAAGTTTGATTCCCGGAACGGTTAAGTCCTCAGTAGGCCTGGGCTTCCTATTAAGCCAGGGGTTGGCCGATACTATCAGAGTCTCTCTTACTGCCCCTCCTGAAGAAGAAGTAAGAGTCGGCTACCACATCCTGTCAAGCCTGGGAATCCGTTTTCGTGGGCCAAACATCATTTCTTGTCCTGTTTGTGGTCGGTGTGAGGTTGACCTGCTTAAAATTTCCGGAGAGATTCAGAAACGCCTGGCTTCTGTAAAAGAGCATATTAACGTGGCTGTGATGGGCTGTATGGTAAACGGACCCGGGGAAGCAAAAGAAGCTGACATCGGATTGGCTTGCGGAATAGGGAAAGCTGTAATTTTTAAGAAGGGAGAGATTTACCGCAGTGTAAAAGAGAATGAGATAGTTGATGAGTTTGTAAAAGAGGTAATATCACTGGCAAAAAACACACAAAGCTCATGAATATTCAGGATAAGTATGAAAAGTTGAAAAAGATATTAGAACGCATGGAGAATGTGCTTGTAGCTTTCTCTGGTGGAGTAGACAGCACTTTTCTTTTAAAAGTTGCGCGCGACAGCTTGGGAGATGATGTCTTGGCTGTAATAGCAAGTTCTGAAATATTTAAAGAAGAAGAAAAGCAAGAGGCTTTAAAACTGGCTCAGGAATTGAATGTCCGACATCGTATTATCCGTACAAGGGAGCTTGAAAACCCCAATTTTGTAAAGAATTCTCCTCAGAGATGTTATTACTGCAAGAAAGGGCTGTTTTCAAGGTTGAAGGAGATCGCCACCGCAGAGGGCATATCTAATATTCTTGATGGAGCGAATTTTGAAGATACGGCTGATTTCAGACCAGGGGCCAGGGCTGCCAGAGAGCTGGGTGTGTATTCACCTTTGAGAGACGTAAAACTGAGTAAAAAAGAAATACGGACGCTTTCTAAGGATTTAAATCTTCCTACCTGGGATAAACCGTCCTCAACATGCCTTTCGACCCGTTTTCCTTACAATATGGAAATTAATGAAAAAAGGCTGAAACAGGTTACCCGGGCAGAAGAGTATTTAAAAACACTGGGTTTTTCTCAGATTAGAGTAAGACATCATGGCAAAATTGCCAGGATTGAATTTAGTACAGAAGAAATTTCAACGGCGGTAAATCCCAGTGTCAGAGAAGAGATTGCCTCAAATCTCAAGAAAATCGGGTATACATATATAACGCTTGACCTTAGTGGTTATAGATCCGGCAGTATGAACGAAGTTCTCCCTGAAAGCGTCAAAATTTCGGGGCGGACCAAATCAATTGATTGAAAACTAGTTCATCGCAATAATGGATGCCTGAATATATAATTGCCAGTATGACCGAAGAATCTGAGAAGGGCATTGCTCCAGTCGGATATTTAACGCCATATTGCGATGAGCCTGTGTCAAAAAGCAGCATTTAAGAAAAACTGGTTATGTAACGAGATTTGTCGGTGTTTGTCCTGTGAGCCCCTGTACGAGATTTGTTGCAGCCATCATGGCCATTTTGAGGCGTGTTTCATAGCTGGCGCTTCCGATATGTGGAAGGAGAACCACATTATCGAGAGAGAGAAGCTTTTCCTCGATTTGCGGCTCTCTTTCATATACATCCAGGCCAGCTCCCCAAATATATCTTTTTTCCAGAGCATCTGCCAGAGCTTTTTCATCGATAACCGGCCCTCTTGAGACATTTATAAGAATAGAGTCTTTTTTCATTAATGCCAGTTGATCTTTTGAGATCATATGATAAGTCTGAGGCGTAAGCGTAGTATGAATGCTTACAATATCGGAAGATGCTAAAAGCTTATCCAGGGAAAGCAGCCTAGCTTTATAAAGTTTTTCTTCTTTGTTAGAGAGCCTTTGAGGGTCAAAGTAAGTGGTTTTCATATTGAAGCCTTTGGCTCTTAATGCGATGGCTTTTCCTATCCGACCCATTCCTATGATACCAAGATACTTCCCAGTGACTTCTTTGCCTAAGAAAAGGTCCAGCTCCCATCCTTTATATTTTTTCTGCCTTGTGAATGCATCAGCTTGTGGGATTCTACGTGCTACAGAAAAAATAAGTGCCCATGTCAGGTCAGCTGTCGTCTCTGTCAGTACTCCAGGTGTGTTGGTAACAAGAATCCCTCTTTTTTTAGCATAATCTATATCGATATTGTTGTAGCCCACAGCGCAGTTTGCAATGATTTTTAAGGAAGGCGCAGCATCAATTACTTCCCGGTCGATGTTATCTACAAGGAGGGAAAGAAGCCCTTCTTTATCCTTGATTTTTTCAGTGATTTCTTCTTTTGTTAAATTCCTACCTACTGCCCCTATCTCAAAATCAACATGTTTCTTCAGATAATCCAATGCTTCTGGCAGGACCTTGCGTGTTATCAAAGCTTTGGGTTTCATATTAACTCCTTCTAATCAGGTTATAAAAGGGAGGAAATATTTTTTAATATTTTCCTTGAGTCTGGGATAGCTGAATCCGTTCATATGCCGGCTTTTTGTTAGCTTGTCGCTTACGAGCATTAAGGCTGCGGCATGAATTCCATAATATTCTGCAAGAGCGAATACTGCCGAGACTTCCATATCTACAAAACCTATCCCATGTTTTTGCTTTTGATTCAGCCAGGATTGAGTTTCACGATAAGGTGCATCTGTGGACACAATGGCCCCATTAATAAAGGGCAGGTTCATGGTATGAAGAGTATTTTCGAGGCTGGCTCTTAGAACAGGGGAAGGGTAAAAGACCTTTCTTCTTAAGAAATAATGCTTTGATGTTCCCTCATCTGAGAATGTTTTGGTAATGCTGACTGCATCTGATATTTTAGCATCAGTGGTAAGTGCCCCGCAAAAAGATAGAATGATGATTTCTCTGGCTCCTGAAGCGATAAGCCTTTCCAGAGAAAGGACGGCGGTAGGAGCTCCAATGCATTGATAAAGAACGACCTTGTTCTCAAGTAGAAACAAATGTGCGGCTGGAGTCTTTTTCTCTTTGAGCGTTGATTTTATTATGGCTTTTCGGATAGTCAGAGAAGGAGAATCAACAGGGATGTAAATAACCTTTTTATGTCTAAATTCTTTAAAAGGTTTCGGTTTAAAAATGCCTTCTTTTTTCAATTATTTCTTTCCTTTTGAAGGAATCAAGATAGCAGAGATGGAGTAAAAACTCAAATCTATAAAAAGCACCTAGTGTTTTTTTAAAATTTGAGGGGATGTCTGCGCTCCACTAAGATTTTAACGCCATTTCCTCCCCGATCTTCTCGGCTCTGCTGGAACTCCGCATGTTTATCTTAAGCAGCGCTGTGATGTCCCCGAGCCATCATTAACACCGCCCCTTTGATTATACAGTGCTCACACATCCATCAGGCCCGACTTTGTCGGGTTCCCTCGAAGATCGCCTCAAAAAGGCTAAATCTTCCAATGTCG
>AWNV01000112.1 GCA_000493965.1 Candidatus Aminicenans sakinawicola JGI OTU-1 | reverse complement strand
AAACACTAAATTTGAGGTGAAAAAAAATTAGGCGGTGGATCTTGGACGAGTACAGAGTATTGATTATGATGGTTAATTCCCATATAATTCATTTGTGTATTTCCATAATTTAATTTTTGACCTTGCGGGTAGTCTATCATACAATCGACTCCCGCAGGAGATGCATCACATCATTATGTTACCTATGTTACAATAAAGCATTGAAGATTTGGATTAACCTTAAAAAAGGCGAATTAGATGATTCAAAAGGCTTAGCACGGGATATTTCAAATATTGGTCATTGGGGAAAGTGTGACTACGAATTGCAAGTTAGTGATGATGATAACTTGGAATACATAATCAGTTTTATTAAACAATCTTATAAGAAGAATTCAAAATGAGGAAAGCCAAATAGCTGATAACAGCGTATATCTGGTTCGGGCTAAAAGCCCGAACCCAAATCACCTTTGGCGAATTCAGATACACGCAAGAAGTTAGGCGAAATGCACTCGATTAAGTTACCAGACAATATTAGACAAAATATAGGTGTGTAAATATGAGAAAACAAATCAAAATAATACTTGACCCAAAAAAATCCGATCCTAAAAAAGGAGATTTTTTTGAAGACTTGATTCGCCATATTTTTGAGAACCAAAGGTATGATATTAAACAACGGGTTAATTTTACGGGTATGGAAATTGACTTAATCGCTAAACATAAGGATAGATCGGAAACGGCTTATATAGAATGTAAGGCAAAAGAGAGACTTAATTCTGATTCTATAAGAACATTTGCCTTTAATGTAGAATATCGGGAAGCAAATTATGGATATTTTATATCAACCACAGAATTCGAACACCAGGTAGCCGGTTTGATTGAAGAAATGAAAGGGAAAAAGAAATATTCAAATCTATATTTCTGGGGACCCGATAAAATATTTGAGCTGCTTGAAAGTGCAAAAGTGATAACTCTATTAGATCGCAGCAAGATAAAATATACGATCACTAAGACCATTTTGTCATATACATATTTTGGAACTTTTTATATATTGATTTTAATGAAAAATACAATCCCCACTCAATTTTGTGTCTACAATGCTAAGAGAGCCTCTCTAATTTCAGATAATGATATAATCGAAAAACTAAAGAATGCTGACCCGGAAATTAGAGATCTAAACTTTCTCCCCATCCCATCAGCGGTTAAAGAAACAACAGAGCAGGAATTTAGCGAGACCGTTGCTGAAGTTCAAGAGAGTGAAAATTGGTACGATTATCTTCCCGCTTCAACCAAACATTTCATTGGCAGGAAGGATTTAAGAACAAATTTATTTAATTTTTTAAATCAAGTAAGTTCAAAGAAAACGTCCCGTAGGGTATTTTATATTGATGGAAAGTCCGGTTGGGGCAAGAGCTCTTTAATAACTGATTTAAGGGGACGTAGTAAAAATAAGCATTATCGTAAGCGTTTTTTTGTGCTTGTAGTAGATGCCCGAAGTGCTTCATCAAGTAACTTCGTAGCATTGGCATTCAAAAAACTTATAGAAAAGGCAGAAAAGGCTAACTTTGTGAGTAGGACTCTTTTTTGTCCAAAATTGGATATCACTTCCAGTTTTGACATATTGGGTTCTGAATCGGTACATCAGTTACTTGAGGATTTAAAACATCAAAATAAAACTTTGATCTTAATTTTTGACCAATTTGAAGATGTTTTCAGAAAGCCAGGGCTCTTCAAAGCATTTCATAAATTTTTACTTGATGTCGATGAGGTTAAATCT
This sequence comes from Candidatus Aminicenans sakinawicola JGI OTU-1, assembly GCA_000493965.1. Lineage (GTDB taxonomy): Bacteria > Acidobacteriota > Aminicenantia > Aminicenantales > Aminicenantaceae > Aminicenans > Aminicenans sakinawicola. The sequence goes on along the minus strand of AWNV01000112.1, from coordinate 3,430 downwards.
AATTTCGTTCTGGGATTTTCATGGAAATCTGAAATAAATGTATCAATCGAGCATGAAGCCTATCCTCTATGGCAGCAAGCAAAGAATTATGCTCATTGTATTTCAATGCGAGAATTTAATCCATCTGAAATAAATGGAGTTATCAAACAATTAGAAAAATCTATTGGTAAACCAATAGATTTAGATCTTAAAAGGCGTTTGATTGAAAGTTCTCAAGGATTCCCTTGGTTAATCAAAAAACTGTGTATACATACTTATAAGCAAATACAAGCTGGAAAGACAATTGAAAACTTAGTTGAACAAGATTTAAACTGTGAGGCTTTGTTTAAAGATGATGTGGAAGGATTGTCTCCTGAAGAAATCAGAGCACTAAAGTACATTGCAAAATGTTCTTTCGACGGTAATTTCTTTGATGCAATCGAAGTGGATGAAAAAATTAATGCGCCCATTATAACTGCACTAATTAATAATCGTCTCGTTGTAAAATCCGGCACTAAGTATAACGTATATTGGGATATTTTTAGAGACTATTTAGTAACTGAGAAAGTTCCTCCAATCGGTGAGAGTTATATCCTTCGGCAGTATGTAAGCGTTTGCTTTGATGTATATAAACTATTCAGAGATCAAGAGAAATTTAATTTTGACGAACTTAAGAAACTACACCCAAGACACCCGGGAATAGGGACACTTGATAATATCCTGCGTGAATTGAGAAGCGTGGGGTTAATACGGAAAGTAGGTGAGTACTTCCAGATTAGTCAGTCGGGGATATCAGCAACTGAAGGTGATTTTAGAAAGTATATGTCTAAAAAATTTGAGAGGTATACTCCTTATTTAAAATTAAGTGAGTTAAAAAACAAAGAAATCGGTAGTATTTCAGAAATAGTTTCTACTTTAAAGGCTATTTTCAGAGGAACTTCATTTACAGAGAAAACATGGACTACCTATGCAAAATACCTTATTACGTGGTTTGACTTTACAAACTTAGATATTAAAGATAGATTGGTAGGATTAAAAAGGGGAATGTATGCCAGATCTGGCAGAGTACAACAGTTTGATAATCGAGAGACTTTTACTCCTCAAAAAGCTCCTAAAAAGGATATTGATGTTTTTCGTAACATCTTAGATCAACAAAAAATTGATAACTTTAAAAAGTTATACGACTCCTTTTATGACTTAAAGTCGATTGGTTTAATTACGTATTATGATAAAAGAGTATACTTAACAAAAAAGGGTAACTTAATTTTGGAAAAAGTTGGAAAAAGGGAATTTGAAAAATCAATTGCAATTGAAGCTCTAAAAACCAAAAAAGTAGAGCAAGCTGGAAAGTATTTTTTTGAACATCCAAAATGTACAAGAAAAGAATTTGGAGAGGCATTATCAGATTTAACTTCTAATATAAAATCGGAAACATATAAAAAACAAGTAAATTATGTGCTTTACGCTTGGGCGAAGTTTATTTGTGACCATTTAGATAATACAAATTGGATTTAGTAAGTAATTAGAACTAGATGTCAGATGCGAGTGCACTACGCCTAACAAAGCATAAAAAGTTCGTACCTGATGATAATTACTGAAATTATTGCTTCGCAAAAAATCCTTAGTCTAAATAAGATCAGACCCGCGCAGTTGACTCTAAATAAATGAGATCATTCCTTATTTTCCCGAAAATATGGCCTTAATTGAGGATTTTGGTCCGCCAAAGCGTCTAATTAGGTTCATCACGATAATCTGTACTTTTTAGTATGCAGGTTGTATATTTTTAGCATAAACTAATCCAGGTCACGGTATCCATAGGCCCTGCGTTTGATAACCTTGATGTGGTTATTAATTCCCTCGACCTGGGCAGTGGAGATGGGGAAGTAGAAGTAGTTAAGTATACCGGCTGAGAACAAACCGTCTACTTTTAATTTTTACAGAACAGATTTTCAGACATTATTTAAGAATATATGTAACTATTTTTGGGTAATCTTCTTCTTCAATAAAATAAAATTTTCCTTCAAAATCTATAGCTCTAAGAATTCCTTTTACCTCCAAAGATTTTAATAGTTCACCATTTTCATAAATATCTAACCAATTTGCTTTATTTCCATTATAAGAAACAAATATATTATTTCCTTTATTAAAAATAAAATTATCCGCTATATAGCCTACATATCCTCCAGGAACTTCCTCTTTAAATTTCGGCTTTAAATAATCAGAAGATTTTTTTGTCAATACTCCTTTCAAATTACTATTTTCATAAATATAAATTTCATATTTATAAGGATTCATAAAATAAATTCTATTTTTAATTGACCATAATCTTATAGGTGTCCTGAACATATCTGCTTCTCTGAATTTAGCAAAATCGTTAGGAACATTTAATGAACTTCCAAAGGAATATAAATATTTTCCTTGTCTATCGTATGTATGAAAAATTTTATTGTCTTTCGCACCTAAAATTATCAAATTGCCTTTATTGTTTATAGCGATATCCACGCCATAAAAATCAAAGTCAAATGAATGAATAAATCTTCCTTCTTTATTAAAGATTTTCACTTTTGGAGTATCAAGCACATATATACTACGCTCCAAATCTAAAACTATTGATTCCGGATATCTAAATTCACCTGGTCCTTGACCCTTTTTCCCAAATTTAAGAATAAATTTACCATATTTATTATATTTCAATACTTGGCACAATTTGCTATCTAAGACAAAAATGTTTCCTGATAAGTCTACTTCAACATCTGTTATAATTCCAAAAATATAATTTTCATCTCCCTCTAAAAATCCTATTTCAAAATCTTTTTCTAAAACAATAACTTTGTTTACTATTCCTTTTTCCTTAGAACAGAAATCAAGAAAAAATATGGCTTTCATAATCAATAGAATTATTATTATATTAAAATTTAACACGATAGAAATTAGGTTTTTCTGTTGATGATGATTTATCCCCAATTTCATCAAATTTCCACCCTCTGACGACTCTATCACCCATAATACACATAAAAAACAAGTCCAGTCAATAAAAAATTGTGAATAGGGTCATACCCTATTTAAAACAGTATGAAACGCTATCCTATGAAGTTGACCCTCTCATATGTCTTACATGCGGTGACCAGGTGAGAGTGATCGCTTTCATAGAGAATCATAAGGCCGTCGATAGGAACATCACTCTTCTCAAGCTCACTTTTCATGCCGAATGCCCTCCCCCACCCCGAGTTCTCTAGCAGGAACTTCTGATCGAAGCTGAGGAGAAGGAAGAGTATTTCTGAGAGCCTCCATGTGTAAATGGTAAGCTGAATTCCTAGTACTATGGAAAGCAGAAATCCCATGGTAATGGAAGACAGAATTCCTATGGTAATGGAAAGCAGAAATCCCATAGACGTGGAAGACAGAATTCCCTTTTCAGGAAAGCTGCTGTAAGGTTTAGAGAAAACTTTAC
>AWNV01000111.1 GCA_000493965.1 Candidatus Aminicenans sakinawicola JGI OTU-1 | reverse complement strand
GCTTCGAGGTTGCCGTGAATATCTGAAAAAATTAAATATCGCATTTTTCTGTCTTATCCAAAGTTTTATTTAATAAATTGTACATATTATGGGCATTATAGGAACTTCTTACAAGAGGGCCTGATTCGACTTCTTTGAAACCGAGATCCAGCGCGGTCTTTTTGAGCTGTTCGAATTCTTCAGGATAGTAATATTTTACGACAGGAGCATTTGTTCTTGTAGCCTGAAGATATTGGCCGATAGTCAGAAGGTCGCAGGAGGCTTTTCTAAGGTCTGAAAGAGTCTGGAAAATATCTTCTTCCTTTTCTCCCAAACCGATCATGAGCCCGGATTTTGTGATCATACCCGCTTCCTTTGATCTTTTCAGGATTTCTAACGATCTGAAGTAATTCTTTTTCGGCCGGTTTATCAAAGGATAAATGGTTTCAGGAACCTCCAGGTTATGGTTTAGCACCGCGGGCCGGGCCTGTATGACTGTATCCAGAGCCTTCTCGTTGCCGTTAAAGTCAGGGATTAAGATTTCCACCTTTACACCGGGTGTTTTTTTTCTTATTGATTTTATGGTTTCTATAAAAATTGAAGCACCGCCATCAGAGAGGTCATCACGTGTGACCGAGGTTATGACCACATAACGAACTCCCATTAATGATACGGTCTCTGCTACCCTTGAGGGTTCATCCGGGGATGGGGGAGAAGGAACTCCTTTTTTTACAGCGCAGAATAAACATCCGCGTGTGCAGATATCTCCGAGTATCAGGAAAGTCGCTGTCCTTTGAGCCCAGCATTCTGAAATGTTAGGACATTTTGCACTTACACATATTGTGTGGAGATTCTGTTTTTTAAGCAGACCGGATACGCAGAAGAAGTTACTGTGAGATGGAAGCTTTACTTTGAGCCATGAAGGCTTTCTATTAAGCTGCATTATGGGAATGGCTCTATTTTACCTGTCAAGAAATATACAGAGATTTTTAAATTATTTACTATTAAGGAGGGAATAAATTATTAATAATATTCGAATATTCTTTCTCTTCTCAGACGTCTTCTTACACGTTTTCGTGCTTGAGCTGCCTTCATCCGCTTCCGTTCACCGGGTTTAAAATATACTGAATGTTTTTTTATCTCTTTTATTATTGCTTCCTGTTGGACTTTTCTCTTAAATCTTCTAAGTGCGCCTTCAATAGACTCGCCTTCATCGATTACGATAAATGCCAATAAAATTCACCTCCTCAAAATCAGGTAAAAAAATTTATATAGGATTTAAGTCATATTGTCAATAGTAAAGGGGACGGTTCTATTTTTTTATTTTGACATGTTATATTTTTTCAGAGATAAAGAATGTCAAAAAATAGAACCGTCCTCTCGTATTGACTTTTTGCAGAGGGTGTTTTAATATATTACCAATTTGACTGGTCATATGTCCAAGACAATAGGTCATATGACCAAATTAATTGGTAATGAGGTGCATGATGTTAGAGCCGCTGCTTGAATCCGAAAAAAAAGAGAAGATACTATTGTATCTATATACAAATGGAGAAGCTTACCCAAGGGAGATTGCTAAAGCTTTCCGATTTTATATTAATACGGTTCAAAATCAAATGTTGAATCTAGAAATGGGAGGGGTTCTCTACAGCCGGCTCAAAGGCAAAGTTCGTCTGTTTGGAATAAATCCAAGATATCCTTTTAAAAAAGAACTCGAAGCACTGCTCGAAAAAACACTCAAATTTATTCCTGATGAAGAAAAAGAAAAATTTTATACACCACGATTAAGGCCTCGCCATACAGGAAAACCTCTCTAAAATGAAAATTAAAGGAATATCACTCAAGGATCTTGCCATATTAATTTGTGACTATTTAGCTAAAAATGGTATCGAGACAGTTCTTACTGGAGGCGCTTGTGTTTCTATTTACACTTCTGATAAGTATGTTTCTTACGATTTGGACTTTGTTCTTCTTTCCTACATAAGTCGGAAAAAGATAAAATCTTTGTTAGAGCGGCTCGGCTTTCAAGAAAAAGGAAGACATTTAAAACATGAAGATACTCCTTTTCTTGTAGAATTTCTTGCCCCTCCTCTTTCAATCGGAGAAGAACCCATAAAAGAAATCAATGAAATTCGCAAAGGAAATATGGTTTTGAGACTTCTTTCACCTACTGATTGTGTAAAAGACCGTTTAGCTGCTTTTTATCATTGGAACGACAGGCAGTCGTTGGAACAGGCCATTATGGTTTGCGGAGACAATGATATAGATCTGAAGGAAGTCGAAAGGTGGTCTATTCACGAAGGAATGAAAACAAAATTTGACGGAATCAAAAAGATATTGCAGAGAGAAAAATGAGAATTTGGGTTAGGCAATTCCCGGAATTGGAATGCTCATTTTGACTTAGGGTTATAAAATATGACTAAAATGCCAGAATATATAACTGTAGGTTAGTTTTTTAATTAAAGTAGACGCTTCCCTTTTCCGCTTCCTCAGGATTGTGGAAATAGTGGCCTATTCCGTTTTTAACTACTTCAGCATAACGCGGGACATTTTTGATCTTTATCGCCCTGTCAGGAAATTTCCTGGAAAACTGCTTCATGATCTCTAATATTACAGAACAGTGCTGGCCTACACGTTTTTCCATGGGCCATCCTGTCTCATCATAAGGCACGAATAATTTTTTTTGTTTTGAGAGGCTCAGTAAAAAAGGATCCTTCCCGTTCAAAAGCAGATCTACGGTTTTCGGTCCTGTTGGCTGATCCAGGAAGGGAAGAGGCGCTTCCAGGAGGAAAGGCAAAGTATCAGAGTAATCCCCGATTTCCCTGTGAGACAGACCTCGGAATCCTTTAGGGGAAGGTTCCACATGATTCTCAAATCCTTCCATTGCCTTTACTGTAAGCGATGCCATTGTTGCGAGTCTTATGGCACTTTCCGGAGCCACTATACAGTTTGTGACCGGGAACATTGTTTCTGCCCCGTGAACGTCGAAGGCGATGTCGATTTTTTCTTCCCGCATTATCTGCATTGCGCCGAAAGTAACCCTCTCCATAAGAGGACCATTTGTCCTGCCGGGCCATGTCCTGTTTGTGTTTCTCACGTCGAGGAAAGAGAGAAGCTGTTTGTCGGGATAGTGGATGTAAACATCAGGGTCCGGCCATTGGTCCAGGGGAGAAGCCTCTCGGTTTCCTATCCTGAATTTTTTACTGCCCCAGTCTGTCGGGATTTCAAAATACAAAGGATACCCATCACCGGGCCGAGTGTTGCGTCCCCCGCTGTTGTTAAACTGTGGGATGATGATGAGCGTTCCTTTTTCCACCACGGCATTTTCAAGAAATATTAGGGAACTCAGTATTGCAGCCGGCTCGTTCGAGTGAGTATTCGCAATGATTAGCATCTTACCGCCTTCCTCTTTTCCTTCCAGATAGAAAACATTGGTATCTGCCATTGTCCCTTTCAGGCCTTCAGAATAATCGCTGAGCTTTGTGACTTTTGTCACGCCAGGGCCAGCCACTATGGGGACCATGTAATGCCTGTGCTTGTAAAGCTGCAGGCCTGAGATTGTTATAACAAAGGTAATTACCACCAGAAATATTGATTTTATTTTCCATTCGCGAGACATTGTTTTTCTCCTTATCCTACTTTACATGAAGGATTCTCAGAACGAGGGGGATCATTACAAGCAGGTAAAGAAGCATGTCCTCCACGTTTTTCTTTTCCTTTATAAAGTTCCATAGGAGCATGCCTAAGAAATAGGCGGTGATCACGTAATATAATATCATTATTATCGGCATGGACTTACCTCCTGTTACATACTCCAGCGCACAAGGAATGCTAATTTTGCGCTGAATATGACCATGAGGATTCCTGTTGCAGTAATTACAATCCAGGGAACCCAGGTCTTCTTTAAAAAGGACCAATAACTGCCCATAATATGTACAATTTATTAAATAAAACTTTGGATAAGACAGAAAAATGCGATATTTAATTTTTTCAGATATTCACGGCAACCTCGAAGCTTTCCTGGCTCTCATTAAATTTGCGCAGAGGAAAAAGATCGATTATTTCATATTCCTCGGTGATATGGTTGGATACGGAGCCTGCCCTAATGAGGTAATACAAAAAATTCAGGCTCTCAAACCAATCTCGATAATAAGGGGAAATCACGACAAGGCCGTGTGTGGGCTCGAGTCTGTCAGTACTTTCAATCCCGTAGCTGCATCGGCAGTTATATGGACACAGCAAAACCTGCTTAAGAAAAATTTGAATTATCTTTCTCGTTTAAAAAAAGGACCTCAGACTATCCATGCCAATATTACAATCTGCCATGGAGCTCCTTTTGACGAAGATTACTATATCTTTGGCGAATTTGATGCAGCAGAAGCTTTTCTCAATATAAAATCATCCATCTGCTTTTTTGGGCATACTCATTTCCCCTTTGTATACACCGAAACAGACCATCTTGTAGAAGGAACATTTCTTACGGGTAACGATAACGAGCTGAAAATCGAGAGAGGTGTGAGGTATCTTATCAACCCGGGCTCGGTCGGACAGCCGCGGGACAGGAACACACGCGCTGCATGCGCAATTTACGACTCAAAGGCAAAAAAAGTCCGCTTTTTCAGGCTGGAATATAATATAGAGGAAGCACAGAAAAAAATCTTAAAGGCAAAGCTGCCTCCTGCCCTGGCCGAACGACTTTCCCTGGGGATTTAAAAGGAAATGAGAGCTTATTGTTTATCTTTTCTCTGCCGCTAAAGATTTTTTTTGCTGGGTCATGTTAATTACATTTTTAATCGACCCGTTGGATATATAATATATTTTCCCTTCTTCATCTTTCAGTACGGTGGAGCGCATTGTGATTCTAATAACATTCCCCTCAGAACTGCCTATTTTTACTTTATCGCCGATGCTATATTGATTTTCAACTAAAATAAAAAGTCCGGAAACGAAATCCTTGACTAATGATTGAGCGCCAAAGCCGATGGCCAGCCCAATAACACCCACGCCCGCCAAGATCGGCCTTATGTCAACACCGAACAAATTTAAGATCATAAACAAAATTATGGCGTAAATAAAGACATTTCCGATTGATACAATGATGTGGCTCAGAGTTTCCGCTCTCTTTTCTTTTTGGGAAGTATACGTGTCATCCCCATCGTCAACTATCCGCGCCAGCCGCTTTACGATTAATTTTAAAACTAATCTGCCAAAAAAGAACAAAATAACGATCCAGATGATATCCACCGCGTTTTGTTTAATGATGTTAATGATAAATTCTTGCATAGTATTTACATATTACGCTGGCAGCACTGTTTTTTTAGTGATAGGAATTTGGTTTTTT
>AWNV01000110.1 GCA_000493965.1 Candidatus Aminicenans sakinawicola JGI OTU-1 | reverse complement strand
ACCTTTCAGGCGAGCCGATCTTACTGCATCTGCTTCGTTACAGCCCATTCGTGGTGAAGGACCACAACTTCATGCGCTGTGCCTCGCATCTGCAGCAACCTCGACTCGTGAATAATCCAGGTTACATGAAAAACAGTAATCATATGATTTTTTGACTGCCGACTGCCGACTGCCTGATGATTACGGTGCGAAGCGGAAATAGATTACATCACCATCCTGGACAACATAATCCTTCCCTTCCAACCTGACAGCTGCATTTTCTTTGGCTTTTTGGAAGGAGCCGTGTTCCAGAAGTTCATGCCAGTGTATGACTTCAGCACGAATAAATCCTTTTTGTATATCTGAATGAATAACACCTGCGGCGTTTAAGGCTGTCGTATTTTTTTTAATTGTCCATGCTTTTACTTCTTCCTTGCCGATAGATAAAAATGTAATAACATTCAGGAGAGAGTAGGACTCTTTTAGAAATTTTGGTGCGCTGAGTTCTTTCAATCCGTATTCTTTAAGAAATATTTCTTTTTCATTGTCTTCAAGTTCAAGGATTTCCATTTCGATTTTTCCACAAAAAGCCAGGATAGAAGTCCCTTTTTTATCAGAAGCATAAATCTTTTCAGGAGTTTCGATTAGAGGAATATCTTTTTCGTCCACATTGATTATATGGAAAAGCGGCTTCTGGCTTAAAAACGCAAAGCTTCTTATGAGCTTTTCTTCTGCAGGAGAAAGGCTGAGTTCCCGGACTGTTTTTCCTTCCTCTAGACCGGAGCGAATGTGATTGAGGAGAGCCATTTCCTTTTCTCCTTCAGGGTTCTTTGCTCTTTTCAGCTCTTTTTCCAGTTTTTCTACCCTTGATTCTATTGAGAATAGATCAGCAAGAAGCATTTCCTCTTCCATTGAGAGAATATCATCATGGGGGCTGATATTAGCTTTAAAATGCGGAATTTGAGCATCCTTAAATCCCCTTACAACATGTGTCAATCCATCTGCTTTTCTTAGATGGCTGAGGTAAGCTTCGTTTTTTATTTCTCCGTAGGACAGGCCTGCCAGGTCAATATAATCAACAACAGCTGGTATTTTCTTTTTTTCAGGATAAAGCGCCCAGAGTTCATCAAGGCGCGCATCAGGAATATGGCATGTTCTCAGATGCGGCTCATTCTTTCCACTTCCATAAGTTTCGACTTCTATTTTTGCACCTGTCAGGAGATTGAATAAAGTCGTCTTCCCTGTCTTGGAGTAGCCAAATAATGTAATATTCATACATTTAATATAATACAGGGAAGCGAGGCCTGCAAGTTAAGTGCTAAATTTGAAGTAAGGGGGATTTTTCGTTTATAATAAGTCGACATGGAAAAAAAGATATTCGAAATTTCGGCCGCAGATGATCAGTCTGCAGCACGGACCGGTGTAATCCATACCCCCCACGGACCAATCGAAACGCCTGCCTTTGCCCCTGTGGCAAGCCAGGGTACTATCAAAGGTCTACCTCACAATATTGTAAAAAACCTGGGTGCCCAGCTTATTCTTGTCAATTCCTACCACCTGTTTCTCCGGCCCGGATTGGAAACAATCAGCAAATTGGGAGGAATCCATTCATTTATCTCCTGGCCGTATCCCCTACTATCAGACAGCGGCGGATTTCAAATCTACAGCATGTCTCCTCTCGTAAAAGTTAAAAAAGAAGGAGTGCATTTTTCTTCTCATCTAGACGGGACAAAAATTTTCATCACTCCGGAAGATGTCATCGATATCCAGTTGAGACTGGGAACTGATATAATGATGAGCCTTGATTTTTTCTGCCCATTCCCCTCCTCCAGAGAAAAAATTAAGGAAGCAGTCGAAATGACATCTCACTGGGCCCAAAGGTCAAGGGCACATTTTCTCAAACAAAACACATCTCAATTATTATGGGGAATCTGTCAGGGAAGTGTTGATTGGGAATTGAGAAAACATAGTATTGAAGATTTAATGAATATCGGCTTTGACGGCTATGCTCTTGGGGGCCTGGGAATTGGTGAACCTAAATCTCAATTCTTTGAAGTGACAGAAAAATCATGTTCCATCCTTCCTGAAGAAAAGCCCCGCTATCTCATGGGAATTGGCTACATCAAGGATATTCTGGAAGCCGTAGAAAAAGGCGTGGACCTCTTCGACTGCGTTCTGCCTACAAGGAACGGCAGAAACGGAACTCTGTTTACAAGTAAAGGAAAAATCACCATAAAAAACAAGAAATACGAGCAGGATCCCCGGCCTCTTGATGAAGATTGTTCCTGTTATACATGCCGGAATTTTTCCAGGGCTTACCTGCATCATTTATACGAAAGGAAAGAAATCAGTTCAGCCATTCTTAACACAGTACACAATCTGTATTTTTACCTTGACATCTTCAAGAAAATTAGGCAAGCTATTCAATCAAATAAATATCAAGACTTAAAACGGAGTATAATAAATATAAAGGAAAAGGAAGAAAAAAAATGATTTTCACAAGCCTTTTCAGTGTTAGTCAACAATCTGGAGCTGCCCCTTCTGCTGGGGGAGGAATCATCCAGATGTTATTCATGTTCGGTCTCATCTTTGTAATCTTCTACCTGCTCATTATCATGCCTCAGCGCAAGAAACAGAAGAAACACCAAGAAATGGTCGGACAACTAAAGCCAGGAGATAAACTCATAACAACAGGCGGAATCTACGGGACGGTCATGGGAACCCAAAAAGATAAGATCGATCTAAAAATATCAGCTAATACAAAAATCAATATCACAAAAACTGCCGTGGCTGTAATACTAAGTTCAGAAAAAAAGGAAAAGAAATAGACTATCATTTCATTTATTAAAAAATTAAAGACAAAAACTTGAGATGAAGAAAAAACTGCAGTGGAAAGTTATTCTTGTTGTTGCTGTCATCCTTTTAGCTGTCTTCCTCTCATACCCTCCCAAAGACAAAATCCATCTTGGCCTTGACTTAAAAGGTGGAATACATCTAGTCCTTCAGGTAGTAACCGACGATGCCATCAATATAGAAGTCGACCAGCAAATACTGCGCTTTCAAGAACTGCTCAAAAAGAAAAATATTAAACATGAGAAAATATCCAAAGCAGAAAATGCAATAGGCAAATTCACACTCCAGGAATTCGATCCTGAAAAAGAAGGGCAGATCAAAGAAATCCTGGATGATTATTTCAAAGAATGGGATCATTCTTTCACTGGAAAGAATATAACTTTTACTATAAAACCGGGCGTGGCTGTGTATCTCCGAGATCAAGCTGTCAAAGGAGGCATCGAGACAATCTCAAACCGTGTTGATGAACTCGGGCTAACAGAACCGACAATCCAGAGGCAGGGACTTACAGGAGAACGTATTATTCTTGAGCTGCCCGGAGTCGAAAATCCCGAGAGAGTGAAAAATATAATAAAGACTACTGCCATGCTGGAATGGAAACTCATAACAGCCGGACCTTCTCCCGACAGAGAAACTTTGCTCAAAGACTTCGGCGGAGAAGTCCCTGAGGACATGGAGATCTTAAGAGGCGACCCAAAGAGAACAAGCGGAGGGTATTATCTTGCAAGCCGCGTAGCTCCAATTACAGGAAATGACCTGCGAAATGCCCGCCGCTCTGTAGATGAATGGAATAATGCTGCCGTGCAGTTTAGCCTCAAGCCGGATGGTGCTAAAAGGTTTTACAAATTCACTTCAGACAATCTTAACAAGCCTTTAAGTATTGTCCTCGACGGAAAAATTCAAGAAGTGGCTAACATCGCAGATAGAATATCTGACAGCGGCATCATCCACGGCCGTTTCACCATCGAAGAGGCAGAAGACATCGCCCTGGTTCTCAGAGCAGGAGCACTTCCTGCAAAAATCAATTATCTTGAAGAAAGAACTATCGGTCCTTCTTTAGGTGCAGATTCAATCCGGAAAGGATTAATTTCAATCATAGTTGCACTCCTCCTCATATTGTTCTTCATGGGATTTTACTACAAAGTCTCCGGATTTAATGCAATCCTGGCCCTTATTCTTAATTTCCTTATTTTGATGGGTGCTTTGGCCTATTTTAAAGCAAGTCTTACTCTCCCTGGTATAGCAGGTATCATCCTTACAATAGGAATGGCCGTTGATGCAAATGTCCTTGTTTTTGAGAGAATAAGAGAAGAACTTACCAAGGGAAAGAGCGTCTTAAGTTCCATAACATCAGGCTTTTCCAGTGCATTCAGGACTATTATAGATGCCAATGTTACAACAATCATTGCTGCCATCTTTCTTTTTCAATTCGGGACAGGCACCATCAAAGGGTTCGCTGTCACGCTTATCATAGGCATTACAGCAAGTATGTTCACAGCGGTCTTTGTTTCCCATTTAATCTTTGACATATCCTTGTCTAAAAAGAAAAAAATAGAAAAATTGAGCATATAAAATGCAGCTATTCAAAAAGCCCAACCTCAATTTTATGAAGTATAAATTTATCGCACTTGCGATATCCGGTTTCATTATAACTATCGGAATTATTAACATCACAGGTGTGAAAGGGATAAATTACGGCATTGACTTTGCAGGCGGAACATTACTACAAATCAGGTTTAAGGACTCTATACCCATAGCCGAATTAAGAGAGTCCATGAGAAACGCCAACTTAGGCAACAGCAAGATTCAGGAAGTCGAGAAGGGAGAGAAAGAATTCATAATCAGAACCATGCTTCCTGAAAAAGACGCAGACCAGGAACTAGAAGCACATGTAATAATGGGAAATAAAGTTGTTGAGGTCTTGAAAAGCAGTGAGGACAAAATAGCCACTCAACAAGGATTAGCAGATCTAAATAACATAGACAAGGATGAACTTGCATATATCCTTGAATCATTTTCGCCTGATAATGCCAAGGAACTGGCTGAAAAAAATCATCGACCTCAGGGAATCCACTAAACTTAAAGGAATAATAGAAAATTTTAATCAGATCACAGATGAAAATATAGATTCGGAGACTATTAAATTTCTGAAAGAGAAGACTTTCCTCGGAAGTCTTTGTATAAAACGCAGAGAAACAGTAGGCCCTCAAGTCGGTCATGACCTCAGAACAAAGGCTGCTCAGGCAACTATTTGGGCACTAATCGGAATGCTTATCTACATAGGACTTCGTTTTAAATTTGCATACGGCGTATCTGCAATCCTGACTTTAACTCATGATGTGCTGGTCACACTCGGAATATTTTCTCTAACAAACAGAGAATTAAACCTGCCTGTTATTGCTGCTATTTTGACTATAGTAGGATACTCCTTAAATGACACAATTGTTATCTTCGACAGAGTGAGGGACAATTTAAAAATCTTGAGGAAACATCATTTTGAAGAAATTCTGAATGTAAGCATCAACCAGACTTTAAGCCGTACTATCATTACTTCAGTAACAACTTTTCTTACCGTGGCTTCCCTCTTCCTGTTTGGGGGTGAAGTAATCAATGATTTTGCTT
>AWNV01000109.1 GCA_000493965.1 Candidatus Aminicenans sakinawicola JGI OTU-1 | reverse complement strand
CTGAGGCGTTTCGGCCCACCATGAGCGACTTCCGATTGTCCTTGACATCTTTTTTATCGTGATTTATATTTCCTCACGATGGCTGAAGGGAAAAATGAGGACAAAGATGCTCATCCAGCCGGCCCAGCTGAAAAGGAAATTCTTATCTTTATTGAACCGGGAAGTCCCTGGGAAAATGGATATGTTGAATCCTTCAACGGTAAGCTCAGAGATTAGTTGCTAAATCGTGAAATCTTTGATACGTTATTGGAGGTTAGGGTTCTCTTGGAGAGTTGGCGATGAGAATATAATTGCTATCGGCCACACAGTTCTCTGGGCTACAGACCACCGGCTCCAGAGGCTTATGAACCTAAAATTCTAACTCTGGGAGTGGCACAATGATTGGGGGCAGGTCAAGGCTGCAATGTCATAAGAAAGGAGGATAAAGATATGAATAAAAAAGTTTGGTGTCCAATCATAATTGCAGGAATGATTTTATCACTTTCAATAACTGCATTCGCACAGGAAGAAAAAGTATGGAATGACGAACGTATTGGAATAAAGATAGATACGCTGGAGAGGACTGATTCTTATCCCAACGAGCTCAGAAGGCCCGGATATCGATATAAATCTCCAGATAATGGGGAAGATTATTTCGTTATCAAAATTACTATAACATATATTAGAAATATTCACTTAGGAATGCCCTCACAAGATGACAAATTATTCTTATTCGATATAAAAGGGAAAGAATATGAGATGCTAAATGTGCAATACAAAGGAGTAGATTTCAAAGCTGGTTTGACAGGCGAGGAATACGAAATTGTTGAGGGCGCGACGGGAATTATGCTTTTTAAAATTCCAGAGAATATAGAGCCAGCAAAACTTATGTTCGCATATCCATACTGGGAGTCCTGGGAGGAAAAGAATATTAAGCATGGGAATATAGAGATAGACCTGCTAAAGCATTATTAAGAACTAAATTGCCTGACATTTCTTAGTAGATTTATTGTGGGCATTAATACATTAGGAATTCAAATCTTAATTTGCATAACTATTTATTCTTCATCTGTCCAAATTTCGCTGAACCGGAACAGTTTCTCGTTCATGGGCAGTCTATCATACAATAGACTCCCATGTGGAGGTGCATCACATCATCATGTTACCTATAGTACCCTTTCCACTCTGGGGGTGGCACAATGATTGGGGGCAGGTCAGGGTAACTGGCTGGTCTATCTTAATGGCTAAGCAAAGAAAGGAGAATTATCATGCGTAAATTAACTTTTATAACATTTTTCGTTGTGGGATTAATGTTCATGATTCACGGGAAAGCACTTTCTGCGGAAGTAGCTGAGTTGCCGCTTCTTATGGATATAGGAACACTTAATTTAAGGGTCATCAATACAGAGGTAGTTGATCTGATATCGGCTCAGAACACTACGTTCTCAACGAAGAAAAAAGGTCACAGGATAGTGGTGGTTACGTTGGAAGGGACTGTATCAAAACCTTGCCGCATTATGTTTAGGACGAGCGAGTTCGCGGCAGTTTATGAAACAGAGACTACAAACGCTAAGGGCGAGAAAAAGCTTAAGGGTTCGGTCGAAACATTATCATCTATTAAAATTTTAAGAAATTACGCAGATTGGCAAATAGTCCCTGAGAGAGCTTCTAGTTTTGTATCCACAAATTATATTTACGACTCTGGTGCTATTACCTTTAAGCTCGCTTTTATTATACCAGAGGAGGTTACCATCTTTTATGTTCGCTATCCTACGACTGCCAAAGGCAAGGCATTGATTCCAAGAAAGCAAGATGACAGCTCTCGAAAATAGAATTTTTTTCTAACCAGTATAAGCATAGAGAAACAGGTGCTTGGCGACTGGACATGGTACATGTAAAATATTTCGAGCCTAATAAGGCAAATGCACTCGGACATCAAAAAGCGCTGCTCGTTCCTCGCTCAGCTTTTTGCTGCCGGTGATTTGCGGCGTTATATGTGGCGTTTCAGCTAAATTCGGACAGATGAGGGCATTTCTTAAGCTATAGATTGAGGGCGACAGGAGACCAATTACTTGGCCCCCTTTGTGTAATTGACGCTAAGCGGAATAACACCTTATTAATATAGACGATTAATAAGAGTATTATTCTCAGTATAAGGAGGAGGAAAATGAAAAAAAATATTTTACTGTTAATTGTAATAGTCTCTTTAATTACCGTACTCCCTTTAAAATCTCTCGCTCTTGAAAATGCTGAGACAGGTATTATTAAAGGAGTGATTAAAGGTTCTGAAAGTGAAAAGGCACTTGCGGGAGCAGCAATCATCCTGTGTAGAATTTCAAGTGATGGAGAGTGCACTGTTCAGACAGAATTAATTACTACTGCGGATAAAAGCGGTGAATTTAGTTTCTCTTCTGTTCCAACTGGAGGATATGTATTGCTTTATGACTCTCTTGGGGAAGCCATTCATACATGGAAAACCATTGATGGATTAAACATAAATTATAGCCTCGGACGTCCAATGAGATTTGATAGTTTAATGACCAGGGAATTTTATGAAACCTTTGGTGGGAGCGGTGATATAGTGGTCAAAAAAGGGACTAAGACAGAAATGCATGATGGTAAGATAACCTCTATAAACGGGTCATTTACCTCGGAAAAATATGGATTTACCATAGATTTCCATGAAGGAAAACCTCTAATAATCGAAGTGATTCCGGGGAAAACTGTAAAAATAGAAATCAACGCATGGGGATTATAAAGGATGTTTAGCAGGGATGAACTCGGTTACTAAGCCTAGGTTGTTTCCTTGAAGCCTAAAAATCCTTTACTGAAAATATCAATGGCTTCGTCATGGATAATGCAGAAGTGAGCGGTTGGTTCTATCGTTTCGGATATTATGGCATGACCGACATTAGAATTGACATAGATTGCTAGGTTTGATTGAATATTTGAATAGAGATTCTTTTTAAATAGGGGGAAGATAAAAAATATTTTTTCTGTCAGTTACATATGTAAGATTTAAATTGTAACAACCTAAAAGAAAACTTCACTAAGCAAAAAGGAGGCAAGAAAATGGGTGAGAAAGAGAAACAATTGATTGAAACAAGCCATGAGGGGAAGTTTGAAGAAGTAAAAAGACTTTTGGACGAAGGAGCCAATGTCAATGCAAAAACCGAATTTGGATTCACTGCTTTAATCTTTGCAGCGGGTGAAGACCATATCAAGATAACACAAATGCTTATCGAGAACGGAGCCGATGTCAATGCAAAGAGTAAAAAAGGTGATACAGCCTTAATGTTAGCGGCAAGCAAAGGTCATAAAAAGATTACAAAGATGCTTATCAAAAAGGGTGCCAAAGTTAATGCAAAGACAAAAGGTGGCTTAACCGCTCTATTTCAGGCAGCAAGTGGAGGTTATACAGAAGTAGCAAAGGAGCTTATCAAAAAGGGTGCCAAAGTTAATGCAAAGACGGAAATCGGTGACACGGTATTAATGGCGGCAGCGAGGAGTTCTGATACAGAGTTAACAGAAATTCTTATAGGGAAAGGAGCCAATGTCAATGCAAAAAACAAGGATGGAACAACAGCTTTAATTTGGGCAGCATGGAAGATTGGATTTAAACCTCGTCACCAAATCAAGATAGCACAAATGCTTATCGAGAACGGAGCCGATGTCAATGCGAAAGACGTTAATGGCAGGACAGCTCTAATGTGGGCAAAAGGTAGACTTAATACTGAGATGGCAGATATGCTTTGGCGAAGAGGTGCTAGGTAATCCAGAGCTGTTGACGGTTGAAGACCACAAACAAGGAAGTCGTGAATTTTACGCAGCATTTCCTGATATGCGTCACACATTTAAAGATATTATTGCGAAAGGCGACAGAGTAATAGTACGTACAACTAATAGAGGAACACATTCAGGAGAGTTTATGGGAATCCAGCTGACAGGAAAAAATTTGAGTATTCAGGGCTTGGAGTATTTCGTATTTCAGAAGGGAAGGGAGTGGAGTGTTTAATGGAAGTTGATATGTTGGGAATTATGCATCAACTCGGCATGGAGTTTAAGCCGAAGGAGGGGGAGAGAAATGAAAAGAACAACAACATTTAAATTCATTATTTCAATAATGATTCTCTTGAATAACGTTAGTTTATTCGGACAATCAATACCTAAAGCTATAAAGTTTTTGAATTTGCAGTGGGAAATTTCATCTGAGGAGGCAATAGCCGCCATAAAGAAGGAATCATCAGATACCAGTTTTAGAAGAATTTGGAATTTACCTTATTTTTATAAGGAGAAGGGGTTTGATGAAGAATGGGTGGCGGATGACTTTCAATTTTTTAGTCATAAATGGCTTCTAACATTACTATTTAGCAAAAATAAACTTATGTTAATTATTTTAAGAAGTAAAAGTGTTAATGAGTCAAAAATAATTGAGGAAATCAAACAAAAATTTGGAGAATATGAAACAATTCCCCCAAAAGATGACAAAAAATGGAAAGCAGAAGATGGAAGTGAACTTAATTTAGTTCATGTTATCAATGAACTGGGATTAATGTATCAAGCCCCGGGATATGAGGCATATATAAAAAAATAAAATGAAATGAATAACAAACCATAAGACATAACAATAAAGTGGATGAGCATCATTTCTATTGTCTTGGTACTGATAAATGCTTTAGGAAATCTGATAAAGATAAGGATTTCCTTTTTGTCTTTGCTCCAAATTCCTCACAAATTTCCTCAATATCCACCCACTGACAACTGATATTAGAATTATCATATCAAAACGGTAAGGTCAATGGCTCAAAAAGCCAATCAACTCCATCGGGATGTTAAAAGTATTAAGTTTAAGATAGACTTTGCCCTCCAATCGGCACGAAAAATCAACAAAGTCTCAGAAATACTCGCCTCTCTCTTCGGCAGCCATTAAGAGTTCCTGCTGGAGAACATGAGGCGGAGGCGGCCTTTCGGCCATAAAGGAAAGTTTGAGGTGATCAATAATTTTGTCGATAACTTTATGATCTTTGATAAATGAGATCACTTTCATCTCTCCGCCGCATTGAGGACACAACAGAGGGTCAACTTCATAGGATTACGTTTCATCCTGCACCTCATACTCTATTTCCGGTATTTCAATCTCATTCAAGCCGCCGGAAGAAAAATCTTTAATTGGTTTCTTCATTATACTCAATTTTTTGTTCGAAGGAGAAGAATAAAGCCAATCTCCCTTATCGTTGCACTTTTTCCCAATTAGAACGCCCTTCTTCCGCCATGATTTTACTGTGTCGTGAGAGATCCCGCAGCATTTTGAGATTTCATCAGGAGTCATCATTCCCTTTTCTCTCAAGCGTTCTTTATAACTATTCAACTCATGAGAATAACGAATCCAGCGGACACTTCCTTTGGAGAACTTCTCCCCGGCGCCCGTTACACAACCTCTCTCATTGAGCAGTTCGGCTACTTCTGCATCAGTGTGATGATCTAAAAGTTCATCGATCAAAGCGACGATATGCTCAGGAGTCTTTCGCCCCTGCCAGGCATTCAGCGGAAGGGGAACTCTAAGCGTGGTGGTTGCTCCTCCTTTGAAACGAACCTGGAGTGTAATCTGTTGTTCCTTGAGCAAGGTGACATCCTCGATCAAAAGTGCCAGCATGCGTTTTCGTTCCCGGTGGGGGGTTTTTATCGCCCGGGTGACCTCCCATATTCCAGACAAGGGCCAGGTCACCGTCCGTTACTTCGGCCTGTATGCCAATGCTCACCGGGGCAAAGTGCGGAAGGGGCAGCCCGACAAGCATCCATTCATCATCGTTGAGAAGGAGAACCCGAGGATCCCCCGCCGGGGCTGGGCCGAGATGATAAGGAAAGTCTACAAGGTTAATCCCTTGACCTGTCCCAAATGCCAGGGGGAAATGCGCATCATCGCCTTCTTCACCGACTATGCGGTGGTCGATCGTATCATCGCCCACCTCAAGCTGACATTTGTCGCGGAGAGACCTCC
>AWNV01000108.1 GCA_000493965.1 Candidatus Aminicenans sakinawicola JGI OTU-1 | reverse complement strand
AATGGATATTTAAAAAAACAATGGAACGTCTCCTTCCCAGGAAGAATATTTTTCGCAGTAAGGAAGGATTCAGCATTCCTATGAAGCACTGGCTTAGGAAAGAACTCAAAGAGTTAATGCTCGATTACTTAAGCCAAAAAAGGATTCAAAACGAAGGTTTATTCAATTTTGACCTCATAAAAAAAATGATAGATCTACACCTTCAAGGAAGAGAAAACTTCAGCCATCAACTTTGGGCTCTTCTTGTTTTCGAAATCTGGAAGGAACAATATTTATAAATCATCAGAGGGGACAACAGAAACAATGAATATCTCTCTAGTTCCCCTGTCGATTTTAAACTTCTCTGATACGGGAAGACTCTGAACCCAAACAATCTCATTCCTTGATAGCAAAACAGGATTTTTTTTCCTCTCTGACAGGGGGATGCGTTTGGCTCTCATAATTTCTTTAAGCTTTTTCCTGCCAGGGGCACCCAGTGGTTGATATCTGTCCCCTTTCCTACGGTTTCGAACCAAAAGTGGAAACTTGAGTTTTTCCAAATTAAGAAAGGCTTTTGCTTTATCATTAAAATCAAGGTATTTAGATTGAGTTTTCTTACTCCTTTTTGCTTCAAGCTTTATATGGAGCTCTCTGACTTTAAGCGCCTCTTTGCCATTCCACAAATATTCATATTCAATCCTTTGAGGCTGTTCTTTCTCCAAAAATACATATCCATTTTCACGCTTTAGAAAGAGGTTTTTTTTCATATGGCATTTTTTACCCTCACTCAAATTGAGGACCGATTCTATATCTTCGAATGAAATTCCTCTAAGATTGCCTTTTAACTTTAAGATAAACTCTCGCACAAGCCGCCTCGATAAGGAATGAGGCAAAGCCAACACAGCGTTTAAATCGAGACGAATGTGATTGTTCTCATGTAAAATGGTCTTTTGGGCTTTTTGGGTTGTTATTTTTTCTAAAAGAGATTCTTCTTCCTGTAAGATGGAGACAATTCTTCCGATGCTCGGAATGATCTTAGGTTCAAATTTTTCTTGTATGAAAGGAACTAGTTCCCATCTTATTCTGTTCCGCAAAAAACGGTGGTCAAAATTACTCTCATCCACACAAAATTCCAAGCCTTTCTCTGCAAGGTATACCTCAATATCCTTCCTCTCTAACTCGATCATAGGCCTGATAATAGTCCCTTCAATCATAGGGAAAATACTTGCTAATCCTTGATGACCGCTCCCTCTCATAAGCCGCATGAGAAAAGTCTCCGCTTGATCTGTCATAGTATGACCTGTTGCTATCTTTGCTCCGCCAATATCAAAAGCTTTTTTCTTTAAAAAACTATATCTCAATTTTCTTGCTGCTTCCTCAAGATTCAGCCTGTTGCTCTTTGCATAAGAACGAACATCATCTGATCCAACAAAAATGGGGATTGAATATTCAAGAGCAATTCTTCTGGCAAATTGTTCCTCTTCATCTGTTTTTTTACGAAGATTATGATTAAAATGCCCAAGGAAAAGCTCAATTCCAAGTTCCTTACGTAGTTCATAGAGTAATGCGATTAATGCAGAAGAATCCGCTCCTCCTGAATAAGCTATAAGAACTTTATCTCCTTTCTCAAGAAGGTCATATTTATTAATAGTTTGTTTAACCCTCTTAATAAATTTCCCTACTGATCCAGCCAAAATTCATCTCCAGACCCGGATTTACAGATTAAAAACACTTGCCTCGAATTTTCAGCATGAATAATCCAGGTTAGCTATTAAAAGTGGCGGTGGAGGGATTTGAACCCCCGACACTACGGATATGAGCCGTATGCTCTAACCGACTGAGCTACACCGCCATTGGCAAAGATTTTAGCGAAAACTCACTTTGAAGTCAATTTGTAATCATATTGGAAGGGTTGCTTCTATTTTTGGAATAATCCAGATCTATTTAATTCTGATATGAGATTCTCGCGTTGAAAAAACTATGGCCTGTCCTGAAGAAGTATTTGCCGAAATGTCAGAAAAAGAAATGGCACTCTCACCCTTGGTTTTGGCTCCAAAGACCAGAGTGACAATCCTTCCCTGCCCTTTAAAACCCTTTCCTAAATCAGGGCTTGTGAATCCAATTGTGCAAATGCCAGAATCATTGTCTATATTTTTAAGGAAAGATGGATTTTTTCCAAACTGCTGAATATATCCTCCTAACAAAATCTGTTTCAATTCCAATACCTGGGAATTAAAAGAGAATCCAATTGACATATTTCCAATCTCGTATTCGGAGTTAAGATTCATATGGATCCGGAATTCTCTATTCTGCGGTCCTTCAAAATTCACAGGATTCAGAAAAACCTGGTTCTGGCCCCCTCCTTCCATCCTGGATTCTCTGTCTCTCTGTAATCTTTCCCGCCTCATTTGAGCCTCCAAAATTTCCTCTTCAGATCTACCTTGAACTGTCTGACCTGAAGTCATCCCTTCCAGATTAATCCAGAGAGGCTCTGAATCCTCTTCTTTAAGCGGAATCATGCGGAGAATATAAGGAGTAATAGTCATAATAACATCTGTCTGTTGTATTGTTTGATCAGTTCTGGAAAAAAGACCTCCTAGAACCGGAATGTTTTTCAGGCCTACTATCCCCTTTACAGTTTTTCTCTCCTCATCTTTCAACAACCCTGCCAGCAGGTTGGTTTCTCCATCCTTAAGCCTTATTACATTCTTAACTTCCCGGGTTGTGATAATTGGGATATCTGCAAAGCCTGTGCCACCAAGTGCTTTTATTTTTATTTCTAACTCAAGCGTAATCTCCTTTTCATAATGAATCCTAGGTGTAATCTTTACATCGATCCCAACATTCTTGAACTGATACTGAGTCACAGGCTGTATGCTTATTCCTCCTGCTGCAATAGGAGAAAAAGTAGTTTGAGGAATGGGAATTTCATCTCCTACCATATACTCAATTTTTTCTCCCTCAATTCCCCGAAGTCTCGGCTGAGCTATTATTTTTGTATCTATATCCGATTCTAAGAACCGTAAAAAGGCTGTCGGTAAAGTAATTTGATAATTCTCTGATTTAGAAAAATCTAAACCCTTCATGCTTTGCCACCCAGATTCAGATATTCCTTCAGCACCGGTGTATATCAACCCAACAATATTTTGATCAAAATCCAGACCCATATCTCTCAGCTTGATCCTGGATACTTCCATTATTTCTATATCAATAACGACCTCTCCTTTTGGCTTATCCCAGAGTTTGATAATTCTCTCGGCTAATTCAACAACTTGGGGAGTATCTTTTACTGTGATCGAGTTTAAATTTTTATCAACCATAATAACCGGAGCTTTCATCTGGGTGCGCAGTGCCTGTGAAAGAGAACCCATAATATCCTGAGCATTAATGTTCGAAAGGTAAAAGGTCTTCATGACATTTAATTCATACCTCATCCTGTTCTGGATATTATCCGGAATAATAATAATTGTTTTTTCATTAATCGTTCTGTAAAAGTTCTTAGAAGCCATACAGAGAAAACTTACAGCTTGCTCAAAACTCATATCTATAAGGTCAACTGAAAATGGCTTGTCCTTGAACATCTCATCAAAGATGATGTTTACTTGAGCGTACTTCCCTAGAGCCTGAAAAATTGAACGCAGGCTTGCCTCATGTATAAATTTTAATTGAATTTTCTCTTCCCCAGCTTTAAGCCTTACTGGAGGCTCTATCTTGACCACTTTTTCCTTTTTCTCTTCAACCTTTTCTTCTGTCAAGCCTCTTGCCTCTTCTACAATAGCCCTGTTCGAAGGGTCATAATAAAGGGCTCTTTCATACTCAGAGAGAGCTTCCTTCTCCTTTCCATCTGAGGCAAGCTTTCGGGCTTCTATGAGATGCATGTAGCTGGCTGATATTTTTGCACGGAACAATGCAATTCTGTATACAGAATTCTCTGCATCTTCAAGAACAGCTTTTTCATAATACCTGACTGCCTCATCCCAATCCTTGTTGATAGCAGCATCTGTACCCAATTTATAGCTCTGGCTGAATGTTATACAGCCCCAAAAAGTAAGGGATATTATTAATAAAAACGTTGTTTTTTTCATGGTTTTTCCCCTTCTAAGGAATACGCCTTTTTTGTGGAATCCGGCCAGATAATATTAATTTCTTCAGGAACGATCTTACTTATTTTAGTACCATCTCCAATCACCTCTCCTTCTTCCACTGCAAGAGTTTCTCCTCCAAAAATAATCAAAGCAACAATTTTTTGGTCAGAACAAACGTAACCAATATATCTCAGCTCCATTTCAGAGCCAGTTTGACCCATTCTTATATTCTGTCTTCCTTCAATTGAACCGGGTTCTTCCTGTTTATCTGCCCAAAATTCATTCTCCCCAAACCTGATCTTTTGCAAAGAAAAAATGTTTCTCCTCGGAGGCTTCAGTTTCCTGCTTTCCTTTAGTAATAAGTCTTTCCTGATAAAACTCTTCTCCTTATTTTTCTGGCTTGCCTCCTGGAGATCTCCATCTATAGAGAAAAGGCAAAATACAGCACTTAACATAAAAAGAAAAAACACTATTGCCAGCTTTTTAACTTTCATAATAGCCTGCTAAACTAATTCTTAATTCTTGTCTTCCTTGAGAATCAATTCCTGGAAAATCTATTTTTTCTATAACCAAGAACTTTGGAAATTCTTCTAGACAATGAATAAATTTTTTCAGGGAAAAATAGGATCCTGCTATAACAAAACTGATTTTTACTTTCTTGATTTTTTCTTTTTCAAATTCAGAATAATCATATTTTATTGGAGAACCCCAAACTCTCGATTCGTTAAAAATTCGCTGAAGGTCATTTCTTAAAGGCTTGATTCCCTCATCTTCACTATAAAAATGTTTTTCTTTCAGCTCGATCATATCCTTGCAGGTTTCTTCCCACTTAAGCCATTCATGTTTCTTTTCTTCCCTGTTCAATATTACATTTTGCAGATCCTTCTGTTTCTCAGAAAGATAAACACGAGAACGAAAATACGTGTTTCTTTCTGCTGCAGCAACAGTAAAATAAAATGTGAGTGCCGCAGCTGCCAAAAAGCAAAGCAAAAGCAGGGCCCTTCGCTCTTTCCGGTTTAAAAGGTCAAATATTTCTTTCATAGGTCAAAGAAATCTCCGAAAGTAAATAGCCAGAGTCATCTCTCGACTCACTCATGACTCTTATATGCTTAAAATTCATAGAATTTAAACTGGAAACGAGATCCAAGAGTTCTTCAAGACCAGGAGAAAGGACCTCGAACCTCACCCCCATTTCAGAATCTCCCTTAAGAGAAGGGGTTAAGGAAATAATATAACTTGTTTCAGGAAGACAATCTTCTAAAGCCGAAAGTAAATCCGTCCAGGAAAAAGTTTTTCTTAAAATCAAGCTGTTCACCAGATCCGCTTTTTCCTTATAATCCCTTATTTTATCCTCAATCTGACTTATATATGTTTTCTCTTCTTTTTGAACATCTTTAATTGTCTGTTCTATCTTCGCAATTGAAGTTTTAATATCTTTAATTTTGATCCTGTTTTTAAAATAAATATTTCCTCCAGCAACTGAAATAAAAATAAAAATAATAACAATCAGAACCCCCAGGAAATAGAACAGCTTTCTATTCTGTATAGGACGGCTGGCTAAATTCAAATCTATTTTTCTATAAACCTTCATAATAGCTGACCTATCAATGGCGATAATATCTCTTTTTCTTTCAATGGAATATTAAAATTCAGATAAGACTCAATCTTCTTCAGCGGATAATGCAATTTTTCTTTCAAGCCCACAAACATTTCTTCTTCCCTATCCAGCAAACCTAGACGGATTATAATGCAGCTAATTCGCCTTTTATCTCTATCCTCAATGAAATTGACTGTGTTTTTTACCTCCTGAACAAGATGTCTTATTTTTTGGGCCTCTGAATTATGATTATTATGATTGGCTCCAAAAGGCTTTTGACGGTAGAGAGCAATTTCTGAATCTATATTAACCACAAGACTAAACGAATCTTCCTCAACATTGATAAACATTATATCTTTTTCACTTTCTTTATTAAGCAAATTCGACACACTCAGGGACGGAATCCCAACTACTCTCACTTTCAGATGGAGCTTGCCAAATAAATTTTCGTATTCTTTTATCACAGAAGATCTGGCAATCG
>AWNV01000107.1 GCA_000493965.1 Candidatus Aminicenans sakinawicola JGI OTU-1 | reverse complement strand
GGCGAGCCGATCTTGCCACATCTGCTTCGTTACAGCGCATTCGTGGTGAAGGACCACAACTTCATGCGCTGTGCCTCGCATCTGAGGCAAGCTTGGCTCGTGAATAACCTACGTTCTCCTGAATTATTCATAAAAATTGTCCTTCCTGTTACTACCCGTCCTTGACTTTTTCCGTGGAACTTTATACATAATATTACCTGGATTATATTATGCGCGTAGCAATGTACTATAACAATAAAGATATCCGTATTGAGGATATGCCTATCCCACGGATAGGTCCGGGGGAGATATTGATGAAGGTTGAAGCCAGTGGGATATGCGGAAGCGATGTTTTGGAATGGTATCGTATCAAGAAAGCTCCTTTAGTTTTAGGGCATGAAGTTGCAGGCCGTGTTGAAAAGGTAGGGGAGAAAGTTGATAAGTTCAATATAGGAGACCGTATTGTTTCTTCCCATCATGTCCCATGCAACACTTGTTTTTACTGCCTTAGCGGTCATCATACGGCGTGTAATACACTGCGAAGCACAAATTTTGACCCTGGTGGGTTTTCTGAATACATTCGCCTACCTTCTATTAATGTGGACAGAGGGACATTTATTATCCCTGATGAAGTATCATATGAAGAGGCGACCTTTCATGAACCTCTTGGATGTGTCATTAGGGCCCACAGGATTGCCAGATTAATGCCGGGTCAGTGTGTTCTTGTGATTGGGAGTGGGATAACAGGACTTTTGAATATTCATCTGGCTCGCGCCTCTGGCGCAGGAAGAATTTTAGCCGTAGATATTGTTCCTTACCGAATTAATACAGCTGAAAAATTCGGAGCCGACAAGGCAGTAAGTGCTTCTGAGGATATTAATGACTGCCTTCGCAACATGAATAGTGGAAGATTGGCTGATATTGTTATTGTTTGTACTGGAGCCAGGCAAGCTCAGATTCAGGCTTTGAAGTCAGTTGAAAGGGGGGGGACGGTTCTATTTTTTGCACCGACAGAGCCTGATGTAAAAATTCCGATTTCAATTAATGATGTATTTTTCCGGAATGACATCACACTTTCTACCTCGTATGGAGCGGGTCCTTACGATTCATGGCTTGCCCTCGAATTAATACGTTCCTCTTTGATCAATATAAAAGAGATGATCACTCACAGGTTTCCCCTTGAAGAAATCTCATATGGTTTTAAGCTTGTTGCCAGGGCAAGAGATTCAATAAAGGTTATTATTGAACCTCATGGAAACAAGAATTTTACTTCAAGATTGGAGGAATAAAATGGACTGGGGAAGAAGAAACCGTTTAGCTAAAATAATCAAGCTTGAAACCGGCCGTACTGTTATGCTTGCAGTTGACCACGGCTATTTTCTTGGGCCAATTTCGAAATTGGAAAATGCCCGCAAGACTATAGAACCTCTTCTGCCTTTTGCAGATGCATTAATGTTGACCAGGGGAATCTTGAGGAGTTCTGTAGATCCGGAATGTTCTGTGCCAGTTGTCCTCAGGGTTTCTGGGGGAAGCAGTATTATTGGCAAAGACTTGTCTATGGAAGGAATAACAACATCCATGAAAGAGGCAATTCGCTTGAATGCTGCAGCGGTGGCTCTTTCGATTTTTGTTGGAGCAGAATATGAACATCAGACTCTGATGAATCTGGCTAATCTTGTTAATGAAGCAAATGAATATGGTATGCCGGTTCTAGCTGTTACAGCGGTAGGAAAAGAGCTTGGCAAGAGAGATGCCCGTTTTCTATCCCTTTCCTGCCGTATTGCTGCAGAGTTGGGAGCAAGTTTTGTGAAAACTTATTACTGTGATGGATTTGAAAAGGTCGTGGAAAGCTGCCCTGTCCCACTTGTTGTTGCTGGGGGGCCTAAATTGGAGACTGAGCTGGATGCTTTTAAATTAGCTTATGATGCTGTTAAAAAGGGTGCTGTTGGAGTCGATATGGGACGAAATATATGGCAGTCTCCTCATCCAATAGCCATGATAAAAGCGGTAAGGGCTGTTGTTCACGAGAAAGCTTCTCCGGAAGAAGCTCTTGTGGTTTTTAATAAAAATAAATAGGAATTGGATATTTTCCACGAAAAGATATAAAAAGATGAGAGAAGAAGATGGAAAACTGGTTTGTTGTTAATACAAAACCAAAAAAAGAATTCCAAGTGGAGAAATTATTCATTGCAGGGGGAATAAGAATTTATAATCCCAAATACAATGATGAAAATATTATAAAACCATTTTTTTCTGGCTATGAGTTTGTTTGGTTTGATTACCCTGCTCAGTATCAACTTGTGAAATATACAAGGGGAGTGAAAAAGTTGGTTGGAAACAGTGAAGGGCCTATTTCTATTCCGGAAAGCATGATCCAGCAGATCAAAGCCAGGGAGGTTAATGGTTTGATCGAGCTTAACAAATACGGGGAAGAGCCTGATCTGGGGGACGAAATCGAAGTAATGACAGGAACTTGGAAAGGATTTAGAGGAGTATTCGAAAGACAGCTTACTGATAAGGACCGAGTTGTTATACTGCTAAATTGTGTTTCATATCATGGGCAGTTGATTATTGAAAAGAAAAAATTGAAGAAAGTTTTATAATATTAATGAAAGGGTAAAAAAATGGACATCCCTTTTTTAGATTTAAAAGCTCAATACAAAAGCATTAAGGAGGAAATTGATAAGAAAGTCTTGGAAGTTATTTCATCTCAAAGGTTTATTTTAGGGCCTGAAGTCGAAGGACTAGAGAGAGAAGTCTCAACTTACTGTGGGACAGATTTTGCTGTAGGTGTATCTTCAGGGTCTGATGCATTGATCATTTCTTTGATGGTACTTAACATAAGGGGTGGAGATGCTGTAGTGACAACTCCGTTTACTTTTTTTGCCACTGCAGGCGCAATTGCCAGGCTTGGAGCAAGACCTGTTTTTTGTGATATAGATAAGGCAAGCTATAACATTTGTCCTGATAGATTGGACGAACTGCTTGTTAATGAGATAGACAATAAAGGAAACTCAAAAATAAAAGCAATTATTCCTGTCCATCTTTACGGCCAATGTGCGGACATGAATCCAATTATGGCCCTGGCTAGAAAATATGGTTTGTTTGTTGTGGAAGATGCTGCCCATGCCATTGGTGCTGAATATCCCTCTTCTGATGGAGTTAAGAAAGCATGTACATTTGGAGATTTGGGAACGTTATCCTTTTTTCCGTCAAAAAATTTGGGCGGTTTTGGTGATGGTGGAATGGTCCTTACAGATAAAGAAAATCTGGCAAGCAAGTTAAAACTCTTGAGGAAACACGGTTCAAGTAATAAGTACTTTTATGATGTCCTTGGCGGTAATTTCCGTCTTGATGAACTCCAGGCAGCTGTCCTAAGGATCAAGCTGAAATATTTGGATAACTGGCATAAAGGTAAAAGAGAGAGAGCTTCTTGTTATGATAAATTATTTGAGAGTACTGGACTTGTGGAAAACGGCTTAGTGCAAGTTCCTGAGCTTGTTAATAAGAAAACATGTGTCCAAAATTATCATATCTATCATCAATATGTTATAAGAGTCAAAAAAAGAGATGATCTGCAGAAATATCTGAGAGAAAGAAGTATTCCTACCGCTGTATATTATCCCTTATCTCTACATCTCCAGAAATGTTTTACTTATCTTGGTTATGGAAAAGGAGATTTTCCTGAGTCTGAAAAGGCATCTTCTGAGGTTCTGGCTTTGCCTATATATACTGAGCTTTCTCCAGAAAAACAGGAGTACATTGTCAACTCTATCAAGGAATTTTATTCAACTTAAGAACTTGTTTTAACTTATCCAAACTGATTTTTGCACCGCTTATAATTAATACAACATTTTTATTTCTAAATCTCTCGATTGTTTTGATAAAGGAAGCGATTGAAAGAGCACCTGCTCCCTCAGTTAGCATATAGTGCCTCTCTAAAATGAGTATTATTGCATCCTTGATTTCTTCTTCTGAAAGAATTATAAAATCATCTACTAAATTTTTACAGATATCAAAAGTTATAGCTCCTTTCTCAATCCCACCGGCACTTCCATCTGATATTGTTGGTATTAGTTTCTTTTCAATTATTTTTCCTGCTTTTATGGATTCATACATCACTGCTGAATTTTCAGGCTGGCACCCTATGATTTCTATATTTTTGTCCTCTGCTTTTAAGTAACCTGCGATTCCGGCTATTAGTCCTCCTCCACCGACCGGAACTATAACTGTATCAATTTTTTTAAGCTGTTTTATCAGTTCGATCCCGATAGTTCCCTGCCCGCCGATTATTTTAGGGTCATTGTAAGCGGATATGTAAGTTTTTCCATTTTTTTCTGCTGTCTGCCTGGCAAAAACTTCTGTTTCGACACAGTCCGATCCATAAAATTCTAAATCAGGACCATACAAACGAATTGCTTCAATCTTAGCTTTAGATGCATATTCAGGAAGATAAATTTTTCCTTTAATGCTGAATTCCTTGAGAAGATAAGAAAATGCTGTGCCGTGATTTCCAGATGATGCTGTTACTACTCCTCTTTCTTTCTCTTCTCTGCTTAAGGAAAGAAGTTTATTCATAGCTCCTCGGAGCTTGAAAGAACCTGTTATTTGGATATTTTCAAGCTTGAGAAAGACATCACAATTTCCAAGGCGGCTGAGATAAGGTGAATATTCGAGAGGAGTTTCCCGGATATAAGGCCGTATTCTTTTTTCTGCCTCTATGACTTCTCTTTTTATTTTAGCTGAGTTCCATATTTGTTTTTTGTTCATCTAATTGCTCCATTTTACTCAACGGCAAGAATTTAAATTCGTCTTTTTTTGCTTTTCCAATAAAAATAGACAGGGATGCCAATGGCTGTAAACCCCAAACCAGCTAAAGATTCCACCGGCTTTTCGATTAATGTATTAAGAAGAATTCCGCTAGAAGCAGCAATAAAAACAATTGGAATTACAGGATATCCCCATGTCTTATAAGGCCTTGGAAGGTTTGGATATTTTTTTCTCAGTGTGAAGACAGAAGTTGATGCAGCAATCCAGAAAATTATGGAAACAAACATTGCGAATGTAAAGATCTGTTCAAAAGTGCCTACCAATGTAAGAATTCCGGCCCAGATAGCCTGTATGAGAATTGCAAACCCTGGGGTGCGGAAACGGGGATTGACCCTGGAAACTCTGTGAAAAAAGAGATTGTCTTTAGCCATGGCATAGTAAATACGGGGGCCTGTTAATATTGAACCATTTAAAGCGCCAAATGTAGAAATAATAACAGCTGCAGATATAATTGCTCCGGTAGATGTTCCAAAAAGATATGATGTTGCTTTTTCAGCAATCCTAACTACTCCAATCATATCATTTATTGGAAGAGCATAGAGATAAATGTAATTTGTAAGGATATAAAGGGCAGTTATTCCTAATGTTCCTAGTATCAGGGCAAGAGGGAGATTTCTTTTTGCGTTTTTAATTTCACCTGCAACGAAATTGACATTATTCCAGCCGTCAAAAGCCCATGAGATGGCAACAAGAGCTATGCCAAACCCTACTATAAGTTGGCCGAAACCCATTCCTGTTGGATTGAGAGATAAATTGACAGCTGTTCCTTTCCCTATTGAAAAGCCAAGGACAATGATTGCAACTATTGTTCCAATTTTTAGTATTGTGAAAAGGTTTTGAATAATTTTTCCGAAACCAACACCAATATAATTAAAAATTGACAAAAATATGATAACCCCTACGCCTACTAGTTGTCCTGCTGATAGGGAATAGGTGATAGGGTGGTTAAATAAATTAATGACTGAGGAAAAAATGATTTTGTTGGTTGATAAAGATGGGAAAAAATAGCCAAAATATTCTGCAAAAGCAAGAGCCAGTCCGGCAATGCCTCCTGTCATATAAACGAGAAAAGATATCCAGCCAAAGAGAAAGCCGGCCATTGGACCGTAAGCTTCTCTTAGATAGACATACTGGCCTCCAGCCTCGGGCATAGCAGCACCCAACTCTGCATAAGTAAGAGCTCCTGCCAGAGTAAGAAGTCCGCCTACAGTCCAGGCTAAAAGGATAAGCCCTCCTGAAGGGATGTTTTTTGCCATGATCCCTGTGGTCAGGAAGATGCCTGAACCGATCACTATTCCTACCATAACCATGGTAGAGTCGAATAATCCGAGTTGTCGGATCAGGCTTACATGAGGCTTACCGTTAGATGTAAATTCACTCATTTAATTAAATTCTTCTAGGCTTTGAATTCTCCTGAATTATTCATAAAGAATGCCGATACCATTATTTAACATTGATGTAATCTGCTTTTCAGCATGATTTTTTGCAAGATTGAGAGAGTCGCTTTCTTTATTGAATCTAATATTAATTATAATCGGCATTCTTTACCTTACA
>AWNV01000106.1 GCA_000493965.1 Candidatus Aminicenans sakinawicola JGI OTU-1 | reverse complement strand
TCTGCCGGCACCTACACCGCAACCCTCACCGTAACCGACAGTGCAGCCAGCAACGACACAGATTCAACCACAATAACCGCGTCCGCTCCAGAGCCACCACCTCCACCGCCTGCTTCAGATAATAAAATCGAAGTTAACTGCAATCCAAGTTCGGGTTCAGCCTCTACCACAGTTAATGTACCTATATCTATTACCGGAAATGAAAACGAGATTAAGGTCTTTGGGCTGGAAATGACTTTTGATGCCAATATGTTCGAATTTCAAAGCGTAGAAAAAGGAAGTTTAACAGGAAGCTGGGCAGCAGTGGCCGGAAACGAAACCACCTCTGGCACTTTGAAGATAGGAGGATTTTTAGGAGCCGGCACATCGATTCCAACAGGAAGCAGCGGGACAATTGCCATAGTCAAGTTAAAAGTGACAGGCAGCACATACCCCAACGGTCAGCAATGCCAGGTCAGCATAAAAAGCTACACCGATGACATCGCAGGCATGTCACCCGAACCTGCAAGCGCAACATTCACCCTGCAAAAATAACAAAAGGTACCAGGTACCTTTCTTGAAAATCCAGAGCAAAAAGCAAAAGGGTACCTGGTACCTTTTTTTGTGCTACACTTTTTTGCTATTAGAAGTCGTATGTTAAATATCCCCCAACAAACATCCTATCCCTGTTTTCCCAGTAAATATTCGAATCCCTGCTCCACCAGCTAACATTAATCCCAATTCCAGTATTCTTTATAACCCTGAAAACAAAACCTATTGTATTGGTCCTATATGTATCTTTTCTCTTTATCTCCTCATAACTCCCATCCGGCATATACGTCATCATAGGCTCGGGATACCGCCCTTCACCATAATTATAATTATAGTCAATCCGGAAAAACCTGGTTAAATAAAACGATATTCCCCCTACATAGCTATCAATTATATAATAGATGTTATTCGTCCAATATGAAAAAGGGCAGTCCCTGCTGTACTGTCCTCGAAATCCAAACCGCCACACCCTGTACTCAACACTCGTATCGCCAATAAGTCCTGAAAAACCCTGCTTCTCTTCAGTCCTTGGGATAAGCTTCTTATAGCCAAGCGAAATTGTACCCCTTACTCTTCCCAAAAGTGGAAACCGCATCCCTGCTAAACCCTGGTAAGAATAGGAATCTCTCCAGTGATAATCAACATGTTCAAAATCGTACTCTGTATAACCTCCCCTCAAAAAAAAGAATGTTTCAGAAAAAATCCTGTAATAAAACTCAAAATTAGCATTCTGTTCTTTTCTGTTCAACAGCCGTGACAGATAAATCTCCTCCCCCGGCATTGTTATATCTTCGTAGGAAATTCTCTGAGAAGAAACTGTAAGCCCAAAAGATGTTCTTCTTGCTGTCTCATAAAACAAGCTTCCATTATAAGCTTCCCGATGCTCATTTGCCCTTACATCAAATTCACTCGTAGCACGCCATCTTCTATTGCTGTAAGAATATCCACCTCCAACAACAAACCTGCCAAGCAGCAGCAGTTTAAACGAAGGAGAAAATGAGTTGTTCCAGCGCCGTTCCCTGCTCTCTTTTACATAGTAAACATATTCAGGATTTTCTGAAAAAGAGAGAATCAGATAATTACGAAAAAGAAGATAAGTCCTTATCTCTGGAGAAAATGTGGCTGTATAATCAGAAACAGACCCCACTTCTTCTCTCTGATAGTATACATTATCATCATAGCCAATATCTCTGAATTGAAGCCTCGGATAGATTCTGAATGGGCCAATCTTCCAGCGCGCATTCTCTGTAATCCAACTAAGTTCCGAAGCAAATGTTCTGTACGACTGCCCAAACATGCTTGAAACTGTGATAATAAGAAATATAGGAATAACAATTATTGTTCTTTTCATCCTAACAATGCCTCTTCCTTCAGTATGTGATCATTCGGTTACTCGGCAGTATATCAATTATTTCATCTTTTTTCAGTATATAAATTTATAGCTATTCCTCATAAATGATTCAAATTAATTTGACTTATTCACTTCAGATGAACTTGCGATATATGTTTATTATCAAGAAGAAATATTGAATTATTCGGGACATCAATTTTTCTGTACTCATCAAGGGGCATCTCATTATAATAAAGATACAGCACTCGTATTACAGCAGTATGAGTAACAACAAGAAGAACAGAGCTTTCGGCCTTATCAGACAGCCTCTTAATCCCATCTACAGCCCTGAACTGAAGCTCTGCCAGAGTCTCTCTGCCATTTATCCTAAGTTCTGAAGGCTTTGTATTCCATATTTTCCACTCTTCCGGATACTCTTTAATAACCTCATCCTCAGAAAATCCCTCCCATGGTCCCATTTCTATCTCTCTAAAGTTATCATCTATCTCAATATTTAAATTTAAGAAACTGTTTATTATCACAGCACTCTGAACAGCCCTGCGCACA
Source organism: Candidatus Aminicenans sakinawicola JGI OTU-1 (assembly GCA_000493965.1). GTDB lineage: Bacteria > Acidobacteriota > Aminicenantia > Aminicenantales > Aminicenantaceae > Aminicenans > Aminicenans sakinawicola. The sequence goes on along the minus strand of AWNV01000106.1, from coordinate 4,020 downwards.
GGACTCGAAATAATCTTTTCTATCTGAAATCCCTCAAGTTTTTCTGCCACATCAAATAACTCTTCCATACCCTTATCACATAACCCTTCCATACTGCCGCCTGCATAGATCTTCTTCTTATTGGACTCTGTCAATCCATGACGCATCAAATATATCTTCTCAACCATTATTTTTTTCATCATATTTATTAAAGACTGCATCAACCATTAAATGAGTACGATACATCTCTTGAGGCTTATCGTCAAACCAAGTTAGCTGTGACATGATAAAGGAAATGCACCAAATTCAAGAAAAAGGGGACAGATTATGCGTGAATTATACATTCTTTTAGCATTTTAGCCTTTTGTCTGTTTAGGATGTGCTCGGGTCAGTTTATTAAGGGTCCTACGATTGACAAAATTTTTAGATTACTTTAAACTGGTGAGAAAGTAGGAAATTAGGAAAATAAGACTGCTTTTTGGAGAAATGCCATGGAAGAATTAATAAAAGTGAGAGAAAAAGGGCAAATCACCCTTCCTTTATATATGAGGAAGAAAGTTCATATCGAAAAAGGAAGTATTGTATTGGCAAAAGTCATAGACAACACAATCGTTCTGATTCCCCAGGAAACCATAGATAAAGACCAGGCTTGGTTCTGGATGGAGCGCTGGCAGAAACTCGAAGAAGAGGCAGAACGCGAAATCCGTGAGGGGAAAGTTAAATCTTTTGATTCGGTCGAGGATCTTATCGATGAAATGGAAGGAAAAGATTAGCCTGTCAAGAACCGAAAGATTCAAGAAGTGCGTTCTTGAACTCGACCAAACAACCCGAAAAAAGCTGAAAAAACAATTGAATCTTCTGGTCTCCAATCCCCGGCATCCATCCTTGAGAATAAAAAAAATCAAACGGACTCGATCCATTTTTGAGGCAAGGGTAAATGATTTTTACCGATTCACTTTTCAATATAACGACAAAAACGAGATTCTATTAAGAGTTGTCGGCCCACACAACTCTGTTCTTGACAATAACACCAATAGTGGTATCATGTAACCCATGGACGAAATCCAAAAAATATTGGCGAAGATGAGGGTAAACCCTGTCAATGTAAGGTTTGGAGACGTATGCAGAGTTTGTGATTATTATTTTGGGGAACCAAGACAAAAAGGCACAAGCCACAGGATATATAAGGTAAGCTGGATTTACCCTCCGCTGATAAATGTCCAAAATTTTAAAGGTAAAGCCAAAGACTATCAAGTAAGGCAAGTCTTGGATGCCATTGATAAATTGGAGGAAGGAAAATGACGTTAAAAAAAGATAGATATTCTTATCGAGTAATATGGTCAGATAAAGATGACGAGTATTTGGGTCTCTGTGCGGAGTTCCCGAGTTTAAGTTGGTTGGCTGGAACGCCGGAGGGGGCATTGAAAGGTATCCGCAGAATTGTTGCGGAGGGTATAAAAATTATGGAGACCGATGGTGACTCAATCCCGGAGCCTTTATTCAATAAGAAATATAGTGGCAAATTTTCTGTCAGGATTCCCCCGGAAGTCCATAGAGATCTATCAATCCAAGCTGCTGAAGCGGGCGTAAGTCTAAACCGACTTATCAGTGCAAAACTGACCAGATAAAAGCGCATTTGATGCGGATAAAGGCAGTAAATAAGGAATTTCTTTCTTTCCATAAGCCCAGTGGGCAGGAAGAGGTGCGGATATAAAATTTATATATACCAGATTGGAATAAACTTGATTAAAGACGAATCTACTTTTAACTGCCCACAGAAACCACAAGTAAGGACTAATGCATTTTCTGGTTTATATTTGAGCAGAAAATTTCTAAAGCCCCGAGTTATTTTCGGTTCTGACATGTTAGCATATTTTACTTCTATGGGAACAATATCTTTTTCTCTTTCCAGGATAAAATCAACTTCTGCTTTTGCTAAGGTCCTCCAGTATTTAATAGGAATTTCAGAGTAATTAATGCGCAGTTGAATAAATGCTGTATTTTCTATAAGATTTCCTCCATCCGTTCTTAATCCTATTTCTTTGAAATTGTCTATAGCAAAATTTCGCAAACCTGTATCGATAAAGTAGAGTTTAGGATTTTTTTTAAGTTCTGTTGCCTTGTTAGTATAAAAAGGTTTTAAAAGATATATAATATAAGTCTCTTCAAGAACTGAAAGAAAGCTTTTTAGTTCTTGAAAATAAGTGTTGGAATCATTACAAAGGCTGTTAAAGTTTATTAAACTACTAATCCTTGTAGCTAATAGCTTTACAATAGTTCTAAATTTTGAGACTTTATTAATTTTTAAAAGTTCAATGATATCTTTTGTAACATAAGTTTCATAAATATTTTTTAATATAGTTATTTTAGTTTCAAAGTCCTCAGTCTTAACGACTTCTGGATAGCCACCAAATATTGAATATTCCTCAAAATACTTTTTAAAATCCGATGCAAAAATATCTTTTTCTAACAGGAAATCTTTTCCAGAAATAATAAAATCTTTGAGAAATTTTGTTCTCTCACAATATATATTGTTCATCTGTTGAGATTTAAGGCCAAGATATTCAGCAAAACTCAATTGAGGTAAATAAAATGAAAATACTCTTCCAACTAAATACTTAGCCGTTTTACCTGCTAATTCCAAAGATGAAGAGCCGGTTATTATAAACTTAACATTTTCAAAAAGGTCATAAAGAAGTTTTAACTTTTGTCCCCCTTCTTCAAGATAATGAAATTCGTCTAGAAGAAAATAAAAGCGCTCTTTCTTTTTTTTTGCCTATGTAGCTTCTTATAAATTCCTTAGAATCTGCTGAAAATTTCTCTAAAATATCCCTGTCTTCAAAAGTCAAAAATATAATATTGTCAGGACTTACTCCTTTTTTCCTTATCAGATATTCATTCAACATCTTTAAAAGTGTAGTTTTGCCTGATTGGCGGGGGCCCTTAATTGCATAGATTTCCCTGCGGTCAATCCATTTCTTCAACTTTTCCATAAGGCTGCGGGAGAAATATTGGTTATTTTGCATCTTTAATTATAATATTGTTATTATTAAATTATTTTTAGTAATAATAGCATTAATGTTAAATAAATGCAATATAAAAGCAAAAAAGCATTTGACGCGGATAAAAACTTAAAAACAAAGACTAGATGTGGATTAATACGTATTGTTTAAGATTGCCGCGCTTCATGCAAAGCTTTGCAATGACAGGTGGAAGAGATCGCAATCACAGTTAAATGGGAAATGGAGTGGTGAGTCCGCATTGACAGCAGATTGAGGCAGGCTACCGCCGGTGGGCTTTGGTGGATTATAAATTTTCATTTAATCTCTAATCTGCTATGTTCAGTAGTGCGTTATAAGCAATGGGCATTCAATTTTAGGCACAGCTGATTTTTTTAGAAAAGGGGACAGATTTATTTTCTCCTGTTCCTCACTTCAGTTCTTTGAACAATCTATTTGGAGGAAGGACATGAGCGAAATATAACCGATAGGATTGGTTAACGGGGGAAACAACAAAGCAGGGTGGTTTTACCCACCTGCCTCGGCCCAAAAAGAAAAAAACTGGTTTCAGGCAATCGGTTTTTCAGTGTTCTTTCATAAATAGCCGTTAATATACCGTGTAGATTAACAACTTGTCGAACTGACCCCCAAAAATGTGGTGAGGTTTGTTGAAGGTAGTAGCGGTAGTCATCCTCAGCGGCAAAAACCGTCTGGCGGTTATGAGCACGTTGAATGATATGATGGGGATAGTTAGGGATGACAATCCGTGCAGTTCACTGCCTTATTTCTTATCAGAGAACAAGACTACACCCTTTGCTATCATCGGGGCGATTACGCTCCTCAGTGTTTCGTATTCATTCTCTGAATATACATGCGGCTCAAGCAGGGAAATACTTAGAGTTTTCTTCACCGTGGCAAAGNCANCTTTCCTCTCTTTACCCTTGTAAACAACGAGGAGGTCAATATCGCTGCCTACTGTGTAGTTCCCATGGGCATAAGAGCCAAACAATACTACAAGGGAAAGGGAAATTTCTTTTGCCAG
>AWNV01000105.1 GCA_000493965.1 Candidatus Aminicenans sakinawicola JGI OTU-1 | reverse complement strand
CCTGAATTATTCATAAAAATTGCTGATAAGTTATAACAATTAAACCTAGCTTTGATCGCTCTCCAAGAAACGTTCATAATTACCTTGAATTATACGTTCTCTATAATAAATTTTAATTATGTTATCAGCAATTTTCGTACCAAATTGATCAGGCAGGACAGCAAGCCTGAAGCATTTTATTTGTTATTAAAAGAGGACACATGTTTTAAATAATAATTTTCGGATTTTGTATTTCGGCCCGATTGATTGTTTTTCCCCCTATCGCCGGATCGGCTCGTAAATATAATGCAAGTTAGGTGTTGGAATTTCATTAGAAATATGGTATAAAAGATTTCTTTAACGAGACAAAAAATGCCGAAAGAATGTAAGATTTGTGGAAAAAAGCCTCTCTTCGGGAATAACGTTAGTCATTCACATAAAGCTTCTAAGAGAAAATGGAAACCGAACTTGCAGCGTGTTAAAATTCAGACTGAATTTGGGGCAAAACGTGTTTGGGTTTGTACAAGATGTATTCGTTCGGGAAGAGTAAAGAAAGCTCTTTCACCTGTCGTGAATAATCCAGGTTAGGTAATATTAAATTCTTTCTACAGAAAAAACTTCTTTTATTCCAGAGCTTTTCTTTATTATGTTTTCCAGATGTTTTATATCTTTAATTATAAGAGCAAACTTTATTTCTGCTTTATTGTTAGCAAAAGTAATCACTTCAGCCTTAGTGATATTTCCCCCAGACTGGGCAATGACGGCTGTAAGCTTGGCGAGGACACCTGGTGAATGTGTGCTTTTTATCAGAAGCTTTCCTTTGTAGATCCCCTCTGAGGCATCGTCCCAGGATGCCTCGACCATACGGTGTTGGTCTAATATTTCTTTCTTTATTAATTGGCAGCGTAAAGAATGTATGGTTACTCCTTTTCCCGAAGTGATATATCCTACTATAGGCTCACCTTTAATTGGGAAGCAGCATTTGGCAAGGTTGATATGGGAGCTTGCAATATCTTTGACCTGAATGCCAGGCCTGGATTGTTTAGTTACTTTTGAGGCGACTTTTTTTAGGACGGATTCTTTTTTGTCTGAAAGGTTTTCTACGGAGAAAAGGTTTTCCATGAATTTTTTGTCAAGGACGACTTTCCCGAACCCTACGAGAGAATAAAAATCTTCGATAGCTTTAATCCTGAAAGGTATTCCATGGGAGATTTTTCTCAGGAGATTATTTTCTTCCAGTATACCTGGAGGAAGAGTATACTTTTTTAACGCATTTTCCCATAGTTTTTTACCGAGTGTAGTGTTTTTAATATTGTCCTGCAGATTGAGCCAGCGTTTTATGTGGAGTCTTGCAGTTGAAGTAAAGACAGCATTCAGCCACCCTCTTCTGGGCGTTTTTTCAGGAGATGTTAATATTTCAATGATGTCACCTGGCTTGAGAATGGTTTTGAGAGGGAGGAGCTGTTGGTTAATTTTTGCATTTGCTGCATGCATGCCGATCTCTGAATGGATTTTAAAAGCGAAATCCAGGGCCGTTGCGCCTAAAGGTAAAGTGATTACCTTCCCTTTGGGAGTAAAAACATAAACCTCTTCAGGAATAAGATCTGTTTTAAGGTTCTTAAGGAATTCCCGGGGATTTTTTTGCTCTTTGTAGAGCTCAGATATTTGCCGCAGCCATAAGATTCTTCTATCTTCTTTCATGATAGACTGAGGGGCTGTTTCTTTGTATCTCCAATGGGCAGCAATACCGTTTTTTGCAATATTATTCATGTCATATGTCCGGAACTGAATTTCGATTGTCTGTTTTTTCTCTGTAATGATTGTTGTATGAAGGGCTTGATAGAGGTTTGGCTTGGGCATAGCGATAAAGTCCCGGAATCGATGGGGCAGGTGCGGCCATTTTTGGTGAATAAGGCCGAGTGCAGAATAGCAGTTTTTAACCGAATCTGTAAGAAGTCTTAATGCCATAAAATCACAGACCTGGCCAAACTCGATATCTTGCTTAATCATTTTTATGTGAATGCTGTAAGGTCTTTTTATTCTAAATAATATTTTTGAGGGGATATGATTCTCCTCCATTATTTGTTCTAAAGTTTTTTTGATACTTTTGAGCTCCCTTTCGGCTCTCTTTCTTTGAGGGTTAACAAGGGAGCTAATTTTATAATATCCTTCAGGCTCCACATAGCGAAAGGAGAGGTCTTCTAGTTCTGCTTTTATCTGCCCCATACCGAGCCGGTTTGCAATAGGGGCATATATTTCTAATGTTTCTTGGGCGATTTGTTTTTGTTTTTCTTCAGGCAAAAATTTCAAAGTTTTTAAGTTGTGGATCCTGTCGGCCAGCTTAATAAAAATGACTCTCAAATCATCCGTCATAGCAAGGATGATTTTCCGTATGCTTTCAGCTTTTCTTGCTTCCTTAGAATATTCGCCGAAAAGGCTGATCTTTGTAACCCCTTCGACCAGATGGGAGGTTTCTTTACCGAAAGCTTCCTGAAGTTCCAGGGGAGTAATATCGGTGTCTTCGAGAACGTCATGGAGTAGGCCTGCAGCTAAAGTTGTTACATCCAATTTCATGTCTGCCAGCATGTTGGTTACTTCTAGAGGGTGGCTGAGATAAGGCTCTCCGGATCGGCGGATTTGGCCCTTGTGAGCACGGGCTGCGAAAACATAAGCCTTTTTAAGGAAAGTAATGTCTTTCTCATAATAGGAGGAGGAAAGTTTGTCTAAGATGTCGTCGAATCTAATCATTTTGGTTGCTACAGCCGTTGGGCTTAATGTAAAAAGAAGCGATTAAAATCATGTCAGCCTGTAATAGAACTGTTATTCCGCTCCTTTTCAAGGATCCAGTTTACCGCATCCAGCAAGTCCGGGGCAATATAAGCGGGTTTTATCTTTAGAGACTTAAGTTTTTTTAATGATTCCTGGCCGTAACCTGTAAGCAGAAGTATGGATTTAGCCTTTATATTCAAACCGAAAAGAATATCTTCCACTTTATCTCCCACCATATAAGAATTTGTTATGTCAATATTTAATTCTTTTGCTGCCCTGTGAGCCATTCCGGGATTGGGTTTGCTGCATGGGCAATCTTCCCTGTATTTTGGATTTATTGAAGCAGGATAATGGGGGCAGTAATAGATGCCGTCGAAATGTGCGCCATGTTTGGCAAAAGACGCTCTCATCTTTCTGTGAATTTCATGGAGGGTTTTTTCTTTAATGAGGCCTCTTCCAACGCCAGACTGGTTTGTAACTATGACTGCCAGCAATCCTCCTTGGTTTATTTGCTTAACGGCCTCAAAGCTGTAAGGGAATATTTCTATCATGCTGAAAGAATCAGGATATCCTACATCTCTGTTGATAGTACCATCCCTATCGAGAAAGACTGCCTTTTTTTTCATTTTAAATAGGTTAGGCAAACTTTGTAAACCTCTGCAGGCTCTATTCGCATCATACATCTGTGGTCGAATGGGCACTCCCTGTATGAGCACGGCCAGCATGCGACATCTTTCTTGATAACAGAAGCAGTCTCTTGGAATGGGCCTGTCACACGGGGATCTGTCGGCCCGAACAGTGAGACTATCGGTATGTTTAAAGCATTGGCCATATGCATGGGGCCGGAGTCGTTTGTTACAAGAAGATTGCTGTGGCTTATTATTCCTGCCAGTAAGCGGAGGTTCGTTTTTCCAGCAAGCAGTGTTGGTTTCTTAGACAGCTCAGAGGCGATGGATTCACCAAGGAAGGTTTCATTTATAGAGCCGATGATTAGAATTTCCGTGTCATTTCTCTGCTGGAACATGCCGGCTAGCTTTGCATAGTTTGAGGGGGGGCCATCTTTTGGCAGGGCCGTAAAATGCTCCTGGATTGAATATTATTATGTTTTTCTTAAGATCGACCCCAAGAGAAAGAAGCATTTCTTTAGAATCTCTTTTCTCTTTTTGTGTTAATGGAAGGCTCAATTTGGGAGGGATTGTCTTAAATCCCAAGGCTGAGATCAAGTTTAGATAGAATTTGACTTGGTGGAAATATTCTTCCTGGTTCTTTAAGGGTACCCCCTTTGTCAGCAATATCTGCCTGCTGTCTCTAATGTACCCCCATCTTTCGGGGATTTTGGCCCTATAGAAAAGGAGAGCGGAGGAGAAAGAATTGGTAAGCAGCAAGCCGGCGTCGAAGTGAAAATCTTTCAATTTGCGGGCGGAATTATTTAGGTTTTTTAAGTTGGTCTGGCATTGTATGGGAATTATCCCTTCAATAAAATCGAATGATGTGAATAAGTCTTTAACCCAGGGTTGAGCAGCAATCCATATCTTGATGTCAGGAGTATTTTTGCTTAAACTCTCAATTGCAGGGATTGCAAGGATGGAATCCCCAATCCAGTTTGGTGCTCGAACAACAATCTTCATGTGTTCAATTTTATTCGCTTAAGAAGAACTTGTCAAAGAGCCTAGGGCCTGAAACAGGTTATTATAGGCTCATTGTCTGGCCCAGGCTTCTTGATAAGTCCCCAGGAAGGCCTAGTCAAATCAGCCCTTCCCGAGGTTCTTGACTTGTGTTATTTGGCTGAACAAATAGAGAGAGGAATAAAGGCGAGAAAGCTTCGGCTAATCAGAACTTTTATCCTTAGAGGGAAGAGAGGGCTTCTTGTCTTTTGCAGATTCTTTTTTGGGTTTTTCTAAGCTTCTTGGTTCCTTTTCTTTTTCCCCTTTGTGGCCGTAGTCAGTGACGTACCACCCACTGCCTTTAAACTGGAGAGCAGGAGCAGATATAATTTTTTTTAAATATTCACCACAGTTAGGACATTTTTTGTAAGGTTGGTCGCTGACTTTTTGGATGATCTCAAAAGATGAGCCACATTTTGTACATTTATACTCGTATAGAGGCATTTTATACACGACGAGAGATTAAAATATTGGATAGAAGCAAAAACTATTATATCACAAAACTGGCACAAAACAAGTTTAATGAAAGACTATAGCTTCAAAGATAAAAATATCTGTTCCTGATTTCCATGCATTCTCTGGCAGGCCGGCCTTTAAGCATGTATTTTGGAGGAAATCCTGTCTTGACCAGCGGTTCTCAACAGGGACTTGAGGTAGAAGCAAGCCTCGGTTGTTTCCTTTGGAGATGAGGAGACCATGTTTTCCGACCTTGATAACAGCAGGGTTCTTTATTTTTTTGAGTGGCGAGAGTACAGAAATTTCTATTTCTATGTCCTTTAGTTCAGACGGAGAAACCGGGACGAACCTGGCATCCTTACAAGCGGCATAAATTGAAGCCTGTATGATTGTTTGATACAAAGGCATCACAGGCTCAATAAATCCGATACATCCCCTAAGGCGGCCTCTTTTTTTTATAGTGACAAAGGCCCCTCTGTTGGATAGGAAGTTAGAGTTTTGTGTTCTGTAATCTAAAATTTTGTTTTCCTGGACAAATAGATTAATGGACGATTTGGCAATGTTCAGAAGAGCCTTTTTTTCTTCTGATGAGAGAGAAAACCTAGTGTTAGTAGTCTCAAGGAAAATAGAAGCGGCCATATATCCGACAACTTGAGATTCAGGACCTCCCGCCAGAGATGAATCAGCATAATTTAAAATATTGACTTTAGCTTTTCCTAACTTTTGAGCGTAAAGAAGGGCTGAAACCACCCCGCCTCCTCCACACAAAATGTTTTCTCTCTGTTCTAATTTTCTTATTAGAGAGTTTATTTTAAAGGATTTGATGAGCGAGATTGTCTGGGAATCGACCTCATTAGCTCTTTTTTTTGGAAGATAATGCGACATGTCTGTTGAAACAATAACAAGAGCATTTTTATTCTTAAGACTTTTTACTAAAGCATTTGAGAGGCGGGATATAGAATTTTTTGAAGGGAATCCCATAACAATTGGAACTATCTTGGCATGAGGGAGAGTTTTCTGGATAAATGGAACCTGGACTTCTACAGAATGTTCTTTTTGATGAGCTTGTGGGATGTATTTGTAGCCAGAAAACTTGGAAAGTTCCATGGCAAGGGAGTCGTCGATTTTAGCCAGCCCAAGAGGTGTTTCATACCCACCACGAGGATAAATCGAGCATCCTTCAAATCCGTAATGATGGGAGGTGCCGATTATTATAACTGTTTCGTAATCCTTATTCTGGATCATACGGTAAGCATAAGCAGCGACTTGTCCTGAATACAAATATCCGGCATGTGGGGCAATAAGAACCAGAATTTTTCCGGATACGAGGGCCTTTCCTTTCGCATTCAGCAGGAAGCGATCTATCTGTTTGGAGAGCACCTCGGTTTGACCGTCATAGAATTGTCCTGCCCAGACAGGTTTTCTTATCTCTTGAGACCGGATAGAAGATGAAAAGCAGATGAAGCAAAAAAGAATAAAAATAGATGATTTTACTTTTTTCATTGCATCGGCATGTAACTTGATCGTTTAAAGTTTATTCCGTGGATATGAAAAAATCAATACCTGGATTATTCACAGCCGATAATATATTTGTATAAGATGAATTTGAGGGCATGTCTGCGCTCCACTAAGATTTTTAACGCCATTTCCTCCCCGATCTTCTCGGCTCTGCTGGAACTCCGC
>AWNV01000104.1 GCA_000493965.1 Candidatus Aminicenans sakinawicola JGI OTU-1 | reverse complement strand
TTTCCTCCCCGATCTTCTCGGCTCTGCTGGAACTCCGCATGTTTATCTTAAGCAGCGCTGTGATATCCCCTAGCCATCATTAACACCGCCTCTTTGATTATACAGCGCTCACACATCCATCAGGCCAGTCTTCGTCTGGTTCCCTCGAAGATCGACTCAGAAAGGCTAAATCTTTCAATGTCGCTTCTTCCATCCCCTCAAATTCATCTTCTTTTTGGTATTATATTAATTCTATCAGCAATTTTTATGAATAATTCAGGCTAGTAGGAATGAGCTATGTACTAAAACAATGTTGACATATTGAAGGGCGCAATCTATAATCTGCACACGATTTCAACAGAAGGAATAATGCTGGATCCAGACAAAAAAGAAAATCAAAGTTTTGTTGAAGAAATCATCCCAAAAACAATCGCTCGTTTTGGGCCAACCCTGAATTTTCAAGGCGAACTATGCAGCAGTGAAGATTTAATAATAGAAGGGCAGTTCCAGGGGAAAATAAACATGGAAAATAACAATTTGACCATAGGATTAAAAGCCGAAGTCAATGCTGACATTCATGTAAAGAATATTACAATTAAGGGTCTTGTTGAGGGAAATATATTTGCAAATGGAAAAATCTTTATTGAAAAAGACGGTCAAATGATAGGAGATATTTCAGCTTCCCGCATTTCAATAATGGATGGAGCACAATTCAAAGGCTCTGTAAAAATGGTTTCACATATTAATTAATAAAATCATTTTAAAGCTTCAGCATTTACACACCTCTTTTAATTGTTTCTTAATCATTAGACAAAATACCAGCATCTAACCTGAATTATTCACGAGTCGAGCTTGCTGCAGATGTGAGGCACAGGGTATGCAGCTTTGGTCGTCCACCGCAAATGCCCTGTAACGAAGCAGATGCAGTAGGATCGGCTCGCCTGGAAGGTAAAGAATGCCGATATAGAGGAAAAGAAGTGCATGGGAAAAGAGTTGAATGTTATACTGAAGGAAAAATCAACGTAACTGGCAGATATAATGGAAAATATATATTGGTGTAGGCATAATTTATGAATAATTCAGGAGAATTATTTACCGATTACTCTTCGCTTTAATTTACTGCTATAATATGATTATTCATAAAAATTTCTGATAGAATGAAAAAATTTATACTTCACTCAGAATTCAAGCCAAAAGGAGATCAAGTAAGGGCAATCCAGGAACTGCATGATGGCTTAAATAAAAATATTAAACATCAAGTTTTAATGGGAGTCACAGGTTCTGGGAAAACTTTTACAATAGCAAATATCATAGAGAAAACTAACAAACCTGTTCTTATCATTTCCCACAACAAAACCCTGGCTGCTCAACTATATCAGGAATTCCGCCGCTTTTTACCGGAAAACGCTGTAGGATATTTTGTCAGTTATTACGATTATTACCAGCCCGAAGCCTTCATCCCTGCTTCTAATATTTATATAGCAAAAGAAGTTACAATAAATGATGAGATAGACCGCCTAAGACTCAGCGCCACAAACTCTCTTTTCCAGCGAAAAGACGTAGTGATCATTGCTTCTGTTTCCTGTATCTATGGAATAGGTTCGCCACAAACATATTATTCTCTGAGTATTCCTCTTGAAGTAAACCAAATTATATCAAGGAAAAATATTCTAGAGAATCTCGTCAAGATTCAATATAACAGAGAAGAGGGTGATTTTAAAAGGGGGTGTTTCCGTGTCAGAGGAGATATTATCGATGTTTTTCCTTCTTATGAGGACTATGCTTACAGGATAGAACTTGGAGATAACAAAATATCAGCCATCTCGAGTCTGGACCCTCTTCTTGGCAAAACACTGGATTCTTTTGATAAGATCGTCCTCTACCCAAGGACTTATTTCTCAACACCTCCAGATATTCTCGATTATGCTATTTCCTCCATAGAAAAAGAACTTGAAGAACGTGTGTGCTTCTTTAAAAAACAGGGAAAAATCATAGAATCCAACAGGATTGAGGAAAAAACTCTTTTTGACATTGAGATGCTGCGGGAATTCGGCTGGTGTCCAGGCATAGAAAATTACTCTCTTTATCTAAGCCTCCGAAAGCCGGGAGAACCCCCATTCACACTTCTTGATTATTTTCCTCAAGATTTCCTTATGATTATCGATGAATCACACGTCACTATCCCGCAAATCGGTGGGATGTATAATGGAGACCGTTCACGAAAACAGACGCTTATTGATCATGGTTTCAGGCTTCCATCTGCCCTTGATAACAGACCATTGAATTTTAACGAGTTTGAAAGCAGGATTCACAAAGTCCTTTATGTCTCAGCTACTCCAAGAAATTATGAACTACAGAAGGCAGGTAAAAGGGTAATAGAGCAGATTATAAGACCTACAGGCCTTACAGATCCAAAAATAGAAGTGCGTCCTGTTAAAGGCCAAGTCGATGATTTGATGTCTGAAATTACAGAAAGGGCAGGTAAAAACGAGAGAATTTTAGTAACAACTCTGACAAAAAAAATGGCTGAAGATCTCACACGTTATTATCACGAACTCGGACTCCATGTCCGATATCTTCATTCTGAAATCAACACTTTGGACCGTGTTAAAATATTGAGAGACCTAAGGAAGGGAAAATTTGACGCCCTGATAGGAATAAATTTGCTGAGAGAAGGGCTTGACCTTCCAGAAGTATCTCTGGTTGCGATACTTGATGCGGATAAAGAAGGATTTCTCCGTTCTGCAACCTCCCTCATTCAAACTTTTGGCAGGTCAGCCAGAAATGTTTCAGGTAAAGCTATTCTTTATGCTGATGTCATAACAGACTCTATAAGGAAGGCGATTGCCGAGACAAACAGAAGGCGACAAATTCAACAGGAGTACAATAAAAAAAACAATATCACTCCTCAATCTATTAAAAAAAGAATCGATGAGGTTTTGACCAGCATCTATGAAAGAGACTATTTTTATTATTCTCGAATCCATGAAGACAAAGATGTCTATCTTTCTCCACAGGAGAGAAATCAGAGAATCGAAAAGCTTGAGAATTTGATGAGATCAGCCGCAAAGAATCTTGAATTTGAAAAAGCGGCAAAATTCAGGGATGAAGTAAAAAAA
>AWNV01000103.1 GCA_000493965.1 Candidatus Aminicenans sakinawicola JGI OTU-1 | reverse complement strand
GATATAGAGGAAAAGAAGTGCATGGGAAAAGAGCTGAATGTTATGCTGAAGGAAAAATCAACGTAACTGGCAGATATAATGGAAAATATATATTGGTGTCGGCATAATTTATGAATAATTCAGGTTAAATACTTCTGATTATTATACTGAATTCAATCAAAATCTGCATAGATCTCACCAAAATCCACACCTGAAATTATCTTATCTTTATATTTTCCTCTCAATAAGTATTTAGCACTGGAGAGTTCTTGACTTGTAATTCCATTTTTTGTAGCAAGATAGGCTTCCGTAAAAGCAGCAAGATGATCACATGCCCTAACGATTTCTCCATCTTTCGGATTATATTTGTCCTCATTAAAATTCTTGCTGATCTCTCCGGAACTTATTAATTTCTTCTCTACATCTTTGGTCACAAAACTCTCAAATTCGTCTTCCGTAAACATCTTCATTTCTGAATGCCATTTCTCAGGGAGTAATTTATATATTTTTTTTCTCATCTCTAATTTCTCATATTCTTTGATCAAATCACTCAATCCCTTAAAAGCCCTTTTAACAGGATTAATAATATCCCTTGTCAGTACTTCAGGAAGATCATGGAAGAGGCCTGAAAAATAGTTATTGACGCATCTCTTTTTACATGCTTTTATTTCTAAAGAAAAAAGATAGGCAAGCATGGCAACAATAAGCATGTGTCCCAGCACAGAAGTCCTTGGAACAATGTATAAATGGCTCCATCTTACCTGAAATCTTAACTCTCCACATAAATCTACAAAATTACTTAAATTTGAATACTGAGCTAAACGGTGCATCCCTGATAATTCAGAGTATTTCTTTTGCCTCGCCTGGAGTTGTCTTCTTATTTCTGAAATTTCATATCCCTGTGGATTTGCACGCTCAATAATACGGAATTCCCAATTTGTTGCATAAGCATGAGCAGCCTTTAATATTTTTTTATTCACATTTTCCGAAGGATCTAAAAAATAATTCTTAAGTTTCTCTGGAAAATCAGGATTAATTGGAGACAAAAGTGGTTTCACTTGTTTATATACCCATTCATTTAACTTTATATTAGTATTCCGATCTTCTATTATTTTATTGAATAACTGAGGCTTCAGATCCGTAATGATCAACCTCTGCAGGAATTCAAAAATTCCACCTTCAATAATTTCTATCCAGTCAAAATCCTTGTTCTTATCTTCTTCCTCACATTTCCCCAGAATATATGCGATAATCATTTTATGAGCTTGTTTGTCCAACTCTCTAAGCTCTACAGGCCTAATCTTATCATTCCACCTTTGCATGTTTGCTGCATCAAAAATTTTTAAAATAAAGGGTTTTCTAATCATAACAATCCTGTTTCATATAAAGTCTGACAATAATATTAGTCAACTTCAATGATATCTGCTTGTCAGTGATATTTCGCAAAATCACTGCTTTAAATCATGCCTTTTTACTTCTTTCTTCATTATCTTTTTTCTTCTTGTATAATGTTACAGCCATACTTTTATAACGATCAGATGGAATGGCTTTTGTTTTTCCTTTCAATATTAGTTCTTCTACTGATGCCTCCCCAAAAAGAGTTTTTTCATACGTTTTATGGTCAATTTTTTGGAATTCTTTGAATTTTGAGTATGAAAGATATGACAAATCTTTAAGACTCCAAAGCATTGCACTAGTACTAACACCGAAATAACGTTTGAGATAAATAACATCTTCGAAATTTAATTTTTTAGAGCGCATATCTCTTTCAATTATATCTTTGATTTTTGAAGGTGGCATCAAGAAATGATAGGAAAATATCTGTGCAAACTTTTCCCGAGGGTGGTAAAGAGAAAGATACTCATTTACGAAAACATCCGGATTATCTATAATAGGTCCATCGTTTCTATCTTTAATGTAATGATAATATTCATGAACTGCCGTCAAAACCTGATTTCCAATAGACTGCGCTTTATTTATTAAAGTAAAAGCCACATCTTTAGCTCTAAAATAAACAAATATGCCTGATATTTTTGCTTCCTCTGTTATAGATTGTCTTAAAATATGCAATCCATTCATTTCAAGCAATGAAAAAACATTACGGATAGGTGCATCCCCTAGACCCAACCTCAGTCTTTCTTCAATGGCTAATTTTTCTGGAATAACTTGAGAATACAGCGGAGCCGACTCAACACGGCGTCCAGTGAGCTCCTCCATATTTAAATAGTCCTCACAGAACTTCTTAAACTTCTTTAACTCAGCACCTGCTCTTTTATTATGAGAAACCTCTTCGAATAGAATACTAAACGGCATTTCTTTTTCTTCTAAAAAAAAGGAAATATCCTTTTTTAAATAGCTAGAAATTCTCTTAATAGATTCAAGGCTGGGGGATCTTTTTCCAATTTCAAGGTATGATATAAATTCGCTTGACAGTCCGACAGCTTTTGCCAATTCTTCCTGTGTAAGAGCAAGTTTTTCTCTTTCTCTTCTGAGTTTTACACCCAATTTTTTTAGCATTTTATTCCCCCTTCTTATTCAGCATTGTTTTCCATGAAAGTCTTGAAACCATTCGTGAATAACCCAATTTTTATATTCTCATTTTATAACTGTATGTCATAAAAATGTCAATATCAAGGCAAATGACAATTTGATTTTGACATAAGATTATAATTCTGATATAAAATTCTTAAAGGCAAAGAAAAATATTTTTATAAGCCGGGAAATTTTTTGTAAAAGAGTGATATTTCAAGAGCGAGGAATAAGTGAATTATAATATTTACAAGACCATATTAAATAACATTCACGACGGGGTCTTTTTTTTGGACCACAAACTTAAAATATCTTTATGGAATACGGCAGCAGAAAAGATTACAGGATTCAATGAATCCGAGATAATCAATAAGCAGTGCCCAAAGAACATCCTTATCCAGGTTGATGAACAGAAGATGTCTATTTGTAAAGAGAACTGTCCTGTTAAGCAGACTCTCATAGACGGAAAAATACGCAATAAAGTGGCATATTTTCAGCATAAAGAAGGATTCAGAATACCTGTGAATATGCGTGTACTTCCTATTATTGATAATGAGAAAAATATTATTAAAGCTGCAGTTTCTTTCTATGACACATCTCCCAGGGTCATAATCCCACAGAGAACTAAGGAATTGGCAAGAATGGGTTTGCTAGATCCTATTACAAAGCTTGGAAACAGGTCCTATCTCGATATGCATATCAATTTTCGACTTGATGAAATGAAAAGATATCAGTTACAGTTCGGGTTAATCCTGATTAGCATAGATCAGTTACAGACGGTCAATGAAATATATGGCCGTGAAAGTGGAAACAAACTTCTGAAAACAGTAATTCAAACGATTACCAATAATATTCGATTTTTTGATATTGCAGGACGTTGGGCAGGAGAAAAATTCGTTGTATTAATTCTCAATGTTGATGAAATAAAACTCGATTTTGTTGCTAACAAGCTCTGCTTGCTTGTATCTCAATCAAACACAATAGTGGCTTCAAAAATTCTTAGAACAACTGTTTCGATTGGTGCAACACTTGCCCGGGCAAATGATACAACAGCAACGCTTAGTAGAAGAACAGAAGAACTGCTACAACACAGTAAATTGCTTGGGAAAAATCGAGTCACTTTAAGAATCGATGAAGAGTAAAAGTCAAGCAACTAGTTTTTATATCATTTATTTTCTATCTTAACAGACTTATCAAAGAAGATTCTTTTAGCCTCTTAATCAAGAAAGCAGATGTAGAGATGAGGCATCCTAAATCGGAAAATGCACCTTTTTATTTATTTAAGTTTTTAAAAGAACTAATTTAACCTGAATTATGATAAAATAACTTTTTGAATGGATAAAGAAAAAGCTTCAAAAGACTTTATAAGTAGTTTAAAAATATCGTTCAAGACAGCTTCTGTTTATAATACAGAACATCCTGCTCTAAAATCATCTGTAGAAAACCTAAAAAACAAAATCGATATACTCTTTAACTATTTAAGCCCTATAAAAATAAGTTTTACTTCCCACTCTTTGCTCTTAGGGAAAACATCATGGGAAAAAGAAAAAATGTATGTTGAGCTGGCAAAATTATTACATCTTCGCAAAATCAAGAGCATAGAAATAATTCCTGGCATAACACTTGAAGAACTAATAAGCTTAATTTCCAAAATCCACCTCCCTTCTAAGGATATCCTGCAACAAGGAGGAATTAGAAACATCTTAAAACATGAAAAAGTTTCACATATCAAAGTAGAAGAGTTTGACTATTATCAACTCCTGAAAGGTGAAGGAGAGGAAATCAAAGATATCTGGGTCTATCTTCTCAGTGATGCTTTGGAGAAAGAGGACAGCCAAAAGCTCATGGATGTCACAGATAGTTTTGAAAAGGTCATTCATAAATTCGGGCCAGAAGATATAATCGAAAATAAAGATCTATATGAAAACTTTTCCAGCCTTTTTTCCCATCTTAAAATTCATGATGAAAAGAAATTTCGTGAATGTGGAAAAAGCTTAGCCAAATCACTAATCATGAAAAAAACTATTTCGCCTGAATTAAAACTCGACAAACTAAGCACCCTTATAAGCGATTTAAAAGAAGAGGATATGGCTTCTGTTCTAACAGAAGAAATAATAAAAGATGATAAATTTGATTCTTTAAGTTTCAACATATTTTCTAAACTTGCCAACAAAGAAAAACACAAAAAAATCGCATCTTCTCTTAAAAAAACAATTAAAGAAAATGCTTCTTTACATTCAAATCAAAAATTATTAGAAAAAATAGGGGGGATTTTCTCCGGAACATCAACTCCATTAATTTCAGAGATCTACCGCAAGACACTTGCCTCTTTCCTAAAAGATATTACTTCTGAAAAGAAATTTACTTTCGATCATGTTCTGGTCCAGAAAAATTTCCGTTTTATACTAATAAACCTGCTTGAAAGAGAAACAGATAAAATCCAATCAGTAAGCCTCCTGAAGAAAATTTTTAATGAAAAAGATACAATTACTAATGAGAAAGATTTCGAATATTTAAAATTTATTTTTGAAGTCCTGAAACAAAAAAAAGAACAGTTATCTTCCGAGCCCATATTTTCAAAAATCATTTCATTTATTACAGATTATATAGAGGATAGTATCCTAGAAGGGGAGGTTTCATTATATTTCGAATACTTTATTGAAGAGCTTGGCAAAAGCAACTCAGATGTTAATATTTATCTAAAAAAAATATTCACAGAAAATAAAGTCACAATCTATATACTGCAAAGCTTCTTTAAATTTTTTCCAGAATATTTGTT
>AWNV01000102.1 GCA_000493965.1 Candidatus Aminicenans sakinawicola JGI OTU-1 | reverse complement strand
AATGGGGAGCTCGACATTATGAAATGCGGTGGCTCTGGGCAGAAGGTTAAAGACTTGAAAGACAAAACCGATTTCCTTGTTCCGGATATGGGCAAGTTCATTTTCACTGAAGGTGCTTACAAGTTTTCCGTTTAGATAATATTTTCCCTCAGAGGGAGTATCCAGGCATCCTATCAGGTTCATCAGGGTAGATTTTCCTGAACCTGAAGGTCCCATAATTGCTAAAAACTCATTGTGGTACACATTGAAAGTCACACCGCAAAGAGCTTTAACTTCTTGCTCTCCTAACTTGTAAATTTTCCACAAGTTCTCCACAGAAATGGTTATATTGTTTTGAGAATTCATTTGGCTTCTTCTTTCTTTCCTTCGGATTTTATCAATATATCATCCTTGAGCGTGCGGAGGGCATTATAAGGGCCTGTTACAACTTCCTGTCCTTCCTTAAGGCCCCAGGTTATCTCGATCATCAATTCCCCCATAATCCCCTTTTTAACAGGATGGAATTTAACCCGGCTGTCCTTTACAATATATATCCCTTCCTCTTGTTCGTCCTCTTTTTTCTGATCTTCCTCTTTTTTCTCTCTTGAAACAAGGGCGGAAATTGGGATAGCAAGCACATCTGTTTTTTTTGCAGTAATTATGTCTGCTGACGCGGAAAGCCCCGGCTTTAAATCTTGTGGGGGATTCTCCAGTGTGATAACAACTTTAAAATCTTTGGATTCTTGAGAGGAAGTTGACTTTTGAAGGGCAGAACTTCCTATTTCTGTGACCTTTCCCTTGATAGTTTGGTCTGGGAGGGCATCTATTTTTACATCGGCATATTGCCCTAGTTTTAATCCAATCACATCAGTTTCGTCAACTTCCACTTCCACTTCCATAACTGATAGGTCAGCGATAGTCATCAGAACAGTCCCTGGATTGTTCATTGTGCCGATCATTGCGATTTCCCCCTCTTCTATTCTTAGGCTTGTGATGATTCCTTCTATGGGGGAATGGTAGACTGTTTTGCTTAAAGTGTCCAGCGTGCTTTGGAGAGAAGCCTCGGCCTGTTTGATTTGAAAAAGTATGGCTTCGTGTTGAGCTTTAGATATATCATACTGTGTTTCTGCTGCTTCAAGTTGTTCTCCGGAAATAAGCTTTTCATCATAGAGTTTCTTCTGCCTTTTGAAAAAATTTTCATCTTTTTTCAATTGTGCATCGGCTTTAGTAAGTTCTGCTTTATAAGCATGGATCATAGCCCGGTCGCGATCTGCATATGCCTCATATTGGGTTGAATCCAGTTTTAAGAGGAAATCTCCAGATTTTACTCTTTGCCCTTCTTCAACACCGATTTTAATTATTCGTCCTGAGACATGAGCGCTTATATTTACATTCTTTTTGGGCTTAACCTCGCCAGATGCTGAAACTGTTGCGGTTAAATCTTGCTTTTTTACTTTTTCAACTGTGACTTTTACTGTTTTTTCCCTTTGAGCCTTCAAATTGAAAAAAACAAAGGCAAAGATTATGACAATCGCAGCAGCGATAAATATGAATTTTTTCTTCTTTTTAGAATTTTTATTCTCATTCTTCTTTTTTGACAATCGAATCTTGTATAACATTTCTTTTCCTCTCAGATATGATGATCATAATATACTACGTTAAAAAAGGCAAAAAGTTTAGTTTTATTTGACAGTCTTAAAACTTTGCTACTCCGTTTAGTGTATTATGTTGTAAGGAGTTAGACCGAGATAGCAGAAAAGAAAAAGGTAGCATGATAGGGCTGAAAATGAATAATACCCGGAGAGAAGTTGCCAGGCAGGCTTATACTTGTTAGTATAAATAAGTCATGAAGATAGAAAATTTAATCAGATTAAGGATTAAGATGGTTAATTTTAGGTTGAAAAAACTTAATGGGAAGAACGAATTGGATAGAGTGAATAAACTGCATTTTCTAGCCTGCCTTGCTCTTCTGACATTTTTTGTTTTTCAGGTAAACGGGCATGAGAAAAATTATGCAGATATAAAAAATAAAAGAACGTTAAGAATATCAGTACTGGCAAATACTCATTGGACAGACACTGGAATTGATGTTGTGGAGGGGCAAGAGGTTTACTTTAAAGCATCAGGTGGAATTTCCCTCCAAAAAGGGAATCCGATGGCCTATTGCGGACCTGATGGATATGACTTAAAAACAGTTCAGCAGCCCATTAAAGAGAAAAACATCGGGGCTTTGATAGGAAAAGTCGTTATGCTTATTTCTATTGAAGTCGATGAAGAAACTGGCGAAGAGATACGAAATGAGCTTGTCGAAGAGTTTTATATAGGAAGTGAAAACAGTGTGGAGATTCCTATAGGAGGGCGAATCTTTTTAGGCATCAATGAGAATGTTGTTGAGGATAATGCTGGAGAATTCAGGGTTGAAATGCGTTTGTCAAGCTTCCATTAATCTGTGAGTTTGTAGCCAGGATGATCTAGGGAAGGCAGGGTCGGATATCCCTGTCCGTAGTGTAAGGGATCCCACGGGGTTATGTAAATAAGTAAAACCTCATTTATTCTTCTTGGAAAGGAATTTTTCCATGAATTGGATGTCATACTTCCCTTTTATAAAATCGGAGTTTGAAAGAATGCTTATATGGAGAGGAATATTTGTCTTGACGCCTACAATGGTTGTCATTTCCAGAGCAACCTGCATTTTTTTTAAAGCCTCCATACGTGAGGAACCCTTTACTACAATTTTGCCTATGAGAGAATCATAGTCAGGAGGAATAGTCCATCCACAGTAAGCTGCAGAATCCACGCGGATTCCCGGGCCACTGGGAAAGACCAGAAAATCAATCTTTCCAGGAGAAGGAATAAAGTTCTTGGGGTCCTCGGCATTTATCCGGCATTCGATGCTGTGACCGTTAATGTTTAGGTCGTTTGACAGGGATAGATTTTCTCCTGCTGCTAATCTGATTTGCTCTTTGATAAGGTCGATATCGTAGACCATTTCAGTGGTAGGATGTTCAACCTGAATCCGGGTGTTTACTTCAATGAAGTAGAATTTTTTCTGAGCATCTACCAGGAATTCAAAAGTCCCAAGACTTTCGTAACCTACAAAATGAGCTGCTTCTTGAACAGCTCTAATTAATTTTCTTCTGGTTTTTTCATCGAGAAATGGAGATGGGGTTTCCTCCAGCAGTTTTTGGTATTTTCTTTGTATTGAGCATTCCCTTTCGCCGAAAGCAAAGATATTGCCTTTTTTGTCGCCGATGACTTGGATTTCGATGTGCCTAGCACCCTCTATGTATTTTTCTAAATAAAGGGAGGAGTTTCCAAAGGCTGCTTTGGCTTCATTTTGAGCTATTGAAAATTGTTCTTCCAAATGTGCAGCCGAGCGGACAATTCTCATGCCTTTACCCCCTCCACCTGAAGCTGCCTTCAAAATGATAGGATATCCTGTATTTTTACATATTTTTTTTGCTTCTGATAAGTCATCGATGATTTTTTCACTTCCAGGGATGATTTGCAATTTGGTTTTTTTTATCTCCTGCCGGGCTCTGTTTTTATCCCCCATGAGCCTCATAATATGGGCTGGAGGTCCGATAAACGTAATTCCTTCGGTTTCACAGATTTCTGGCAGGCGTGGGTTTTCGGCAAGAAATCCGTATCCAGGATGGATGGCATCAGCCTTTGTTATGATAGCTGCGCTTAAAATATTTGGGATGTTCAAGTAGCTCTCGGAAGATTTTGCGGGGCCTATACAGATATTTTCATCTGCAAGCATTGTATGGAGCGAATTCTTGTCTGGTTCAGAGTAAACAGCGACGGTTTTTATTCCAAGTTCTCTTGCAGAGCGGATGATTCTCAGTGCAATTTCGCTGCGGTTTGCTACTAATATTTTTGAAAACATAAGGGTGACTTAAAGAGGCTTGATAGCAAAAAGTCTTTGCCCGTATTCAATTGGGCTTCCGTTCTTAATAAATATTTCTTCTAAGACCCCGTCAATGTCGCATTCTACTTCATTCATCAGCTTCATGGCTTCTATTATGCAGAGGGTTTGGTTTTTCTTTATTGTTTCTCCAACTTCAGCGAAAGGAGGGGAGGAAGGGTCTGGTGCCCTATAAAAAGTCCCTACCATTGGAGAAGTGATATAATGGAGACTATTCTGGCTTTTTTTTAGCTTAGATTCTGAGAGAGAAGTTTTTTCGTTGGGAAGTTCTTCTGGAGTGATAGAGGAGTTGGAGGGCAAAGATGGAAGGGAGGTCTTGTGATCGCTCCTGCTTATTTTAATTTTAAAGCCTTCGATTTCTAATTCAAAATTAGATAAATCCCTATCTTCAAGAAGATCTATAAGCTTGATGATCTCTTTATAATCTATTTTGGATTTCATCTTTATAATCCTAGAAATTAGTAATACATTAATGGCAAGAGGTTAAAATGTCAAGCTTCTCTTTTTAAGGAGTTCCCCCACAATTTTTTCATCTCATAGTTCATGAGAAATGGCAACTGCTTTTAAAACACGCAGAATTTACCCCAGCGAGTCAAACTCTGCTCGATTTCCAGTTTCTCTCTCTTTTCCTTTTTGGAGAAGAACCGTGCCCGCTAAGCCTCCAAACTGTTTTTTCAGTCAGTTGACATGTTCCCCTGAAAGCATGCTTTCCCCTTGTATGTCTAATCAGCCTAAATGGAAAAAATACTGACAAGACAATAGGTTTGGATTTTATTATAGAGGTGATATAGAATAATAATCTTGAGAATATGATGGAGAATGATTCTTGCTTTTTGATAGAGTTGAAATTATTTTATTATAGAGGAAGTTTTATGAACAATTCAGGTTAGAGGGAAAAAATGCTTGATCAGTTAAGTGAAAGGCTGCAAAAAGTTATGAAGTTTATACGTGGGGAAGGGAAAATAACTGAGAGGAATATGACTGAAGTGCTAAAAATGTTGCGTATGGCCTTTCTTGAGGCTGATGTTAATTATAAGGTTGTGAAAGATTTTGAGGCAAAAATAAGAGCTAATGCGTTAGATGAGAAAGTTCTCCAGAGCCTTACTCATTCACAACATGTAGTAAAAATTGTCAAGGAAGAACTTACTTCGATTTTAGGACAGGAATCGCATAAATTAGATTTTTCAAGCAGGAAACCTTCTGTATTTATGTTAGTAGGACTTCAAGGTTCAGGGAAGACGACGACCTGTGGGAAACTGGCAAAATGGGTCTCGGATATACACAAAAATCCTTTACTTTTCTCTTTTGATTTGAAAAGGCCAGCGGCTCAGGAACAGATAAAAATGATTGCTCAAATACTCAGGCTGCCGTTTTATGAATTGTCAAGCGAGCAAATGGCTACTCCCGAAGATTGCCTTAAAGGTATTGTTAAATATACAGTAATACATGGCTTTGATCCTCTTATTATTGATACGGCAGGTAGATTGCATATCGATGATGAGCTCATGGAAGAGCTTCGAATGATAAGAGATATTATTAACCCTACAGAGGTTATCTATGTCGGCGACTCTATGACCGGGCAGGATGCAGTGAAAAGTGCCCGGCTATTTGAGGAAAAGATCGGACTGACTTCCATAATCTTGACTAAGCTTGATGCAGATGCCCGTGGAGGAGCAGCATTGTCAATAGTGTCTGTTACAGGTAAACCAATAAAATTTATTGGTACTGGGGAAAAATTCGATAAGTTTGAAGTTTTCCATCCGGACCGAATGGCATCACGTATCCTTGGAATGGGTGATGTTCTAACCCTGATCGAAAGGGCTGAGAAGGCAACTGATTTAAAAGAGGCTAATGAACTGGCGAGGAAACTTAAAAAACAGGAGTTTACACTGGAAGATTTTAAAAAACAGATCAATCAGTTTAAGAAGATGGGATCTTTATCCCAGTTTTTAAATTTATTGCCTAAAGGTGGGCCATTTAAAGATATCTCTCGAATGAAGGTAGATGATAGAAAAATTATTTATTTTGAAGCCATAATCAATTCTATGACAATAAAAGAAAGAGAAAATCCAAAGATAATAAATGGAAGTAGGAGGCAGAGAATAGCAAAAGGAAGCGGAAGACCCTTGTCTGAGGTCAATCAGTTATTGAGACAGTTTTTTGAAATGAAGAGAATGATGAAAAAATCCCAGTTTAAAAAAGTCCTATCGTCTTTTTCTTTGTCTCATTAAAACCAGTTGACTTATGATAAAAATTTAGATATTATTTTTAATCATTTAAGTTCAAAAAGAGTGCAACAAAATGATTTCAATACGACTGATGAGACTTGGCGCAAAGAAAAGACCTTTTTACCGGATTGTTGTGACTGATTCACGAAGGCCAAGAAAAAGCAAATCAAAGGATATCATTGGTTTCTATAATCCTTTGACAGAACCCCC
Organism: Candidatus Aminicenans sakinawicola JGI OTU-1; assembly: GCA_000493965.1. Lineage (GTDB taxonomy): Bacteria > Acidobacteriota > Aminicenantia > Aminicenantales > Aminicenantaceae > Aminicenans > Aminicenans sakinawicola. The sequence goes on along the minus strand of AWNV01000102.1, from coordinate 287 downwards.
TGAAATGAAAGTAGATTTGGAAAAAGCAAAATATTGGCTAGAAAGAGGAGCTCATGCTTCTAAAACAGTTCAATCTCTTTTACATAAAGTTTTAAAGACAGAGAAAATTTCCAATTAACAAAACACAAAGGAGGTTACAGTGAAAGAACTTGTTGAATTAATTGCCAAAGCATTGGTTGACAATCCAGACAAGGTGGTGGTTTCCCAATTAGAAGGGGAGCAGACTTCGATTCTGGAACTCAAGGTTGATCCTGAAGATTTGGGTAAAGTTATCGGGAAACAAGGAA
>AWNV01000101.1 GCA_000493965.1 Candidatus Aminicenans sakinawicola JGI OTU-1 | reverse complement strand
CTTGAAATTCCACTGCAGCATATCATATAATTATAGTATTATCAAGAAGTTAATTGATGTTTTTGCTTTTTTCAGTAGACCCTATGATAGTGCCTCCTCCGATTACTAAATCTCCATCATAGAAGACAACTGCTTGACCTGGTGTGATTGCCCTTTGGAGTTTTTCGAATTCCACACGAAACAAGTTTGATTCTTCAGGGAAGATACGGGCCTTTGCTTCTTTATGTTTATACCGGATTTTGGCTTTGACTGATACTGGTTCGGTTATCTGAGACTCTGAGATGATATGGATATGGGATGCGATCAGCTTGTTTTTATAAAGGTCTTCGTTTGTGCCAACAACTATTGAGTTTTCATTACTTCTGATTTCGAGTACATAAAGGGGATGTTGCGCCGCGATTCCAATGCCTTTACGCTGGCCGATTGTGAAGTTGATAATTCCTTTGTGTTTTCCGACGATTCGATTGTTAATGTCTAAGATATAGCCTGGCCTGAAAGCACCTGGAATCTTTTCATGCAGGAAACTTGAGTAATTGTTATCAGGAATAAAACATATTTCCTGGCTTTCAGGCCTATGTGCTATAGGAAGACCCATCTTGAGTGCTTTCTTTTTGACCTCTGTTTTAGAAAGGCTGCCGATGGGCAGAAGTGTGCGGCTGAGCTGTTCCTGGGAAAGAGAATATAGAAAATAGGACTGATCTTTCTGTTTGTTCGTGGCTTTTTTTAGGAGATAATGTTTGGATTGTGGATCCCACAAGACCTTTGCATAGTGGCCTGTGGCGAGATGCTCTGCCCCGAGTTTCATAGCTTTCCTCATCAGAAGATCAAACTTGATATGCCGGTTGCATCTGATGCAGGGGTTGGGAGTGCAGCCTTTAGAATATTCATCGCAAAAATTCTGAATTACTATCTTTTCGAACTGCTTCTTCAGGTCAATAACATGATGCGGGATCTTTAGAAAGGTTGCAATACATCTTGCATCTTCAATGGCTCCATTTCCCCAGTAGTTCTTAAAATTATTTTCTTTTTGGACAAAGGAAAAAAGGCTCATTGTGAGACCGATAACTTCATAGCCTTGTTCAATGAGGAGGGCACAGGCTACAGAAGAATCCACCCCTCCGCTCATAGCCACTGCAGCTATTTTCTTCTTCATCATCTCTAATAGGTTAAGTCGTTATGAACCAAATTTATTACATTCCTACTTTATGGCATTTGCAATCATATGTATTATAGCGAAAAATTAGGGGTGATCAAAGAAAATGTGTTGAGAAGAGTTGAATCGCAAGGCACGTTCTGAACCAGACATCTTTACATTTGTTAAAAATCTTAGTGGAACGCAGCCATGCCATCAAATTCATCCACTCTTCATATGGTCCTCAGTTTCCATTTTTGCGATGGGTCTCACTTTGCCTTAAATAAAATTGCTGCTGCATATTGACAGAAAGTTATTACGTTGCTATAAGTTACATTTCTGCCTTGTTTGAGAAAAAGAAACAGAGCTCAATGCCTGATTTTGTTTGGGAAGGAGAGAAATAACAAAATGGCTCTGAAAAAATATAGCAACAGCGTTTTGGAATGCGTAGGTAATACACCGCTCGTTAAACTCCATAAAATTACAGAAGATATAAAGGCAGATGTTTTTGCCAAACTGGAATTCCTGAATCCCATGGGGAGCATAAAAGATAGAATTGCCAAGTATATGATAGAAAAAGCAGAAAAGGATGGGAGGATAAAGCCCGGTGCAACAATTGTCGAAAATTCCTCCGGCAACACGGCATTGGGCCTTGCTATGGTTTGTGCTGTGAAGGGGTACAAACTAAAAATTGTGGTGCGGGACAACCTCAGCCCTGAAAAAATTAAATTACTCAGGACAATGAATGTAGATATTGTTATGGTTGACCATAATCTCCATCCCGAATCTCCTGACAGCTATAACAATATTGCACCACGGATTGCCAGGGATACTCCTAATAGTTATTATCTAGACCAGCACAATAACCGGGAAAACAATGAATCTCATTATAAAACAACAGGTCCTGAGATCTGGGACCAAATGCAGGGCAGGATCGATTATTTTGTAGCTGGGATTGGAACAGGTGGAACAATTTGCGGAGCAGCAGAATTCCTTAAGGAAAAAGATCCTAGGATAAAAGTCATAGCTGTAGATCCTATGGGTTCAATATTTTTTGACTATTTTCATTCGAAAAAGCTGGTAACCTCTTCTCCTTATCTTATTGAGGGCCTGGGTGACGAATTTCTTATCGGTTGCGCTGATTTTACCTGTATTGATGATATTTATCAAATTACAGACAGAGATGCATTTCTGATGACCAGGAAACTTGCTAACAAAGAGTCGATCATGGCTGGAGGGTCCAGTGGAGCTGCCATCTGGGCAGTGCTTAAACTTGCGCATGAAATTGACCGTCCGTGCAGAATCGTCACAATTTTCCCTGATTCAGCTAATCGATATCTAAGTACTATTTACAATGATGAATGGCTGAAGGGAAGAGGTTTTTTATAACCAGAGTATTTCTTAAGAATAGGTGACTTCCATTTTGGCAGGATGTGATTAGATTGTCTCTTTGTGCATTTTAGCCTTTGGTTTAGAGTTGAAAACTTTATAATTTGAGTTTTAAGATATGATGTGATAAAATTTTTTCATATATAGTATAAGGAGTTCAAATGTCAGGGCATTCAAAATGGGCTTCCATAAAACATAAGAAAGCTGCACAGGATGCCAAGAGAGGTAAAGCATTCACGAAAATCATCAGGGAACTATCTATAGCTGCGCGAATGGATGGAGGGGATCCGGATGTCAATCCGAGACTTAGGAAAGCTATAGCAGATGCGAAAGCTGTGAATATGCCTGCAGACAACATAAAGAGAGCAATCCTGAAGGGCACAGGGCAGCTTGAAGGTACAACGTACGAAGAAATTCACTATGAAGGATACGGTCCTGGCGGAGTAGCTATATATATCGATGTCCTTACAGACAACAAAAACAGAACTGTTTCTGAAATCAGGCATATCTTTTCAAGAAATAATGGAAATATCGGTGAATCTGGATGTGTAGGCTGGATGTTTAGTCGAAAAGGATATATTGTCGTAGAAAAATCAAAAGCAAAGGAAGATGACCTGTTAGAAGTTGTCCTTGAGGCCGGAGCAGAAGATTTGAGGGAAGATGGCAGCAATTACGAGATTTTTACTGAACCCGAGGATTACGAAGCAGTTATTAATGCCTTGAAAGAAAATAAGATAGATTTAGCTGCTTCAAACTTGGGGTACATCCCCAACAATTATGTAAATGTGGAAGGCAAACAGGCACAGCAGCTTCTTCGCCTGATGGAAGAGCTTGAAGATCATGATGATGTTCAGAATGTATGGGCCAATTTTGACATAGATGAGGAAGAGATCGCAAAATTTTCTATCTAGCCTGGATTATTCACTAGCCGACCAAATCTGCCATGAGAATGCCACGGATACAAAGCACAATACATGAAATTGCGGGCTTTTTAGATTAGTGAAAATGAGGATTCTTGGAATTGATCCCAGCCTTAAGTCTACAGGGTATGGTATTATTGAATATTCTCAAGGTCATTATAGAACTGTAAGTTATGGTGCCATAAAGCCAAGTCAAAAATTACTGCTTCATCATAAGATAAACGAAATAAGGATCCGTGTGGAAGAGCTTATCAGAACCTTTAAACCAGATGAAGTTGCAATAGAAAATCTTTTTTATGCACAAAACGTAAAGACTGCAATAACTCTGGGTCAGGTAAGGGGAGCTGTATTAGTAGCAGTGGCTTCCAGCAGTTGCGCTCTTTTTGAATATTCTCCATTAGAGATAAAGAAGGCGGTAACAAGCTATGGGCAGGCAGATAAAATGCAGGTTAAAGTAATGGTCAAGACACTCCTTGATATCCAGGATGATAAGATTGGTACAGATGCCTCAGACGCCTTGGCAGCAGCATTCTGCCATATGAATTCGAGAATCTTCCAGCAGAGAATTACGGAATAAAAAACAAGCACTGGACTGCAATAGATGGAAATTAGAGACCTGATCCCTTGAAAGTGCAGCTATTTCTTTAACTTATTAAAATAATATTAAGCTGAGAAAAAGAGAAGTTAGAGAGTTTAATGAAGGATTAAATCGGCATATCTGTAAATAGATTATAGAATTAAGTTGTTTTAAAATTTGATATTTGGGTTTTGTTATATTATTCTTTTATCTTCACAAAGGAGAAAAAAGCATAAATGATCGCTTATCTTAAAGGCACATTGATTGATAAGGTCCATAATCAGGTTGTCCTTGATGTAGGCGGTGTCGGTTACAGCGCCGGAATTCCGCTCTCCACTTATCTAAAACTGGGAAATATTGGCGATTCTACTGAGCTTTTTATCTATACCCATTTAACAGACAATTCTCTTGCTCTCTACGGATTTTTCACAAAAGAAGAAAAAGAAATTTTCCTGAAATTGATAAGCATCTCAGGAATAGGACCAAAAATAGCCCTGAATATCCTTTCTGGAATCGAGGTCTCAGACCTTGAGGATGCAATCAGGAGGAGTGATGTGGCCCGTATTTCTTTCATTCCCGGTATTGGGAAAAAAACAGCCATGCGCATTGCTCTAGAGCTTCAGGAAAAATTAACAGAAAAAGAAAAAATCCTTAGAACTGAAGGTACTAAGGAAAGGGAAGATCTGATTTCAGCCCTGATAAATATGGGATTTAAAAGAAGAGAAGTCGAGAGAATTATAGATGAAACAATAAAACTATTCTCAATTGATGCAGGGTTTGAAAAACTCCTCAGGGAGGGACTAAAACAGCTTGCTAGAATCTGACTTATATTTTCTTAATAATGAATAATGATAAATCTTAAACCGAATATACAGGAGTAAAATAGTAAATGAAAGACAGTCCGATTACTGCAGTACTCACCCCGGTACGGACAAGAGAAGACCTTCTCTTTGAAGATAACCTTCGGCCGAGAAATTTTGATGAGTTTATCGGACAGGAAATTATAAAATCAAACTTAAAGATCTTTATAAAAGCTGCACAGAAACGAGATGAACAGCTTGATCATGTGCTCCTCTATGGTCCGCCTGGTCTTGGAAAAACCAGCCTCGCTTTCCTTATTGCTAAGGAAATGGGAGTTGGCATTAAACCGACGGCAGGGCCTGTAATTGAAAGGACAGGTGACCTTTCTGCAATACTAACAAACCTGCAGCAAAAAGAAATCCTCTTTATAGATGAGATCCACCGCCTCCATCCTTCAGTAGAAGAAATCCTCTATTCGGCTATGGAAGATTTTAACCTGGATATTGTTATTGGACAAGGACCGAGTGCTCGAAGCCACAAGCTGAGGCTTAAGAAATTCACTCTCATTGGTGCAACTACACGGGCCGGCCGAATAACAGCTCCATTAAGGGGACGTTTTGGAATCATTTATCGCCTTGATTACTACATCGAAGAAGATTTGAAGAAAATAATTAAAAGGTCTGCCTCAATATTGAATATAGACATTGATGATAAAGGTGCTTATCAAATTGCACTTCGTTCCAGAGGAACTCCAAGGGTGGCAAATAGGTTATTGAGGAGAGTCAGGGATTATGCCGATGTTATCGGGGAAGGGAAAATTAATTCAAAAGAAGCAAATAAAGCATTGGATATGATGGAAGTCGATTCCCTCGGTCTGGATGAGGTTGACAGAAAGATCCTTGTGATGATTATTGAGAATTTCAGGGGAGGGCCTGTAGGAATCAATACAATCGCAGCGGCTATTGATGAAGAAAAGGACACAATTGAATCTATATATGAACCATTTCTTATGCGTATTGGATTCTTGGAACGAACAATTCGTGGACGAAAAGCAACAATCAAAGCTTACGAACATCTCGGTCTTAAGCCCAAATTTTCATCCTCTCAGCACAAACTGTTTAAAGAATAAGCAGTAGTTGTGCTCTCTTGCCTGTATTGCAAATCTGGCTTAAAATAAGGCGGGAAAAAATTAAGGTAGAACATAATGTTACTCTCCGATTTCGACTATGACCTCCCACAAGAGCTTATTGCTCAAACGCCACTTGAGAAAAGAGACCTGTCAAAAATGATGGTTCTTAACCGCAGAACGGGTGAAGTAATCCACTCACGGTTTCAGGAGTTTGTCAATTTTCTCAACAAAGGCGATGTCCTTGTTTTAAATGATTCTAAGGTTATTCCTGCAAGGGTATGGGGCAGAAAAGGGGGAAGAGAAATAGAGTTTCTTTTCCTTAAAGGATTTGAAAACGAGACATGGGAGGTTCTCTGCCGGCCGGCAAAAAAAGTCAAATGTGGCGATGTGATCTCGTTTTCCCAAAGACTGGAAGGAATAGTGATCGAAGCAGGGCCTGAGGGCAAAAGAGTACTTCGGTTTCCTTCCGGAGATGTTCTATCTGAGTTGAAGAAGATTGGCTATGCTCCGCTTCCTCCTTACATCAAGCGCAAGAAAATACAATATGATCTGAAACCCTTGGATTTAGAAAGGTATCAGACAGTTTTTGCTGAGACAGAAGGCTCAATTGCTGCTCCTACTGCTGGCCTGCACTTCACGTCCCGTTTTCTTGAACAGATTAGGACAAAAGGAGTCGAAATCTCTCTAATAACTCTGGATGTTGGTCTGGCAACTTTCCAGCCAGTAAGAGTAAAGAGAATAGAAGACCACAAGATGCTCGAAGAAACATATTTTATAAGCCAGGCTTCTTGCCTTAATATATGCAAAGCAAAAAAAGAATCCCGTCCTATTGTAGCTGTAGGGACAACATCGGTTCGCACTTTGGAGAGTGCCTTTAAGAACGGAAAAATCCATTCTGGAACGCATTCTACACATCTCTTCATCTACCCTGGTTTTGAGTTCAATGTGGTTGATAGACTGTTAACAAATTTCCACCTGCCGAAATCGACTCTGCTGATGCTTACATCAGCATTTGCAGGAGTCGACTTTATCAAAAGAGCTTATAAGGAAGCAGTGGACCACAAATACAGGTTTTTTAGTTATGGGGACTGTATGCTAATCATCTAACCTGGATTATTCACGGCTGATAAATTATTTTGATAAGATAAATTTGAGGGCATGTCTGCGCTCCACTAAGATTTTTAACGCCATTTCCTCCCGATCTTCTCGGCTCTGCTGGAACTCCGCATGTCTATCTTAAG
>AWNV01000100.1 GCA_000493965.1 Candidatus Aminicenans sakinawicola JGI OTU-1 | reverse complement strand
AGTGGCGCTGCTTAAGATAAACATGCGGAGTTCCATCAGAGCCGAGAAGATCGGGGAGGAAATGGCGTTAAAAATCTTAGTGGAGCGCAAACATGCACTCAAATTCATCTTTTATCAGCAATGATGACCGAGAGATTTTTCTCCTCGAGCATGTCATTGAAAGCCGGCACATCGGTTTTAATCAATTCGTCCAGCTTGCCTTTATAGCTTATCATGCGTTTTTTAAGCAGTTCGTGCACTTCAATCTGCTGTTTGTTCGGGGCAAAATCGACCATAGAGGCCACATCTCCTGCAAGCACCGAAAGCTTGCAGTACAGCATATTCGGATATCTAAAAGACTTTGAGTCGCCTTCTGCTGTCATAGGCTGGAATATTTTGTCCTCCACAGCCCTCAGCTTTTTGTCGAGTTCATCTGCAGCAGTAATTACAGAGGCATGGCTGCTGCCTTTCAGGATATCTTTCAGGTCGTAAATCTGCTTTCTCATCCATTCGATCTGGCTGATCATATCAGACACGGTATTGATATTGCCGCGGAGTTCAAGCAGCATATTGAGTTGGGCCCGGATACCTGCTTCGCTTCCGGCCGAACGCGGGTCTTTCTTCACAACTAACTTCCGGCTGAGTTCCGCTCCATCAACAGAAAGCTTCACAGTGAAGTTCCCAGGTGCTGCGAGCGCTCCGTAAAAACCTCCGCTTGTCCCCCAGCTCAGTATGGGATACCATCCTTCCCGCTCCCATGTGGTTCTGAATCTTTTTTCCTCAACGACATGAGGGTTTCCTGGAGGTTTGGTTCTAAGCTTTGCCCTTCTTGCCGCCTCGTATCTCAGGTTCCATGAGACCCGGTTTATCCCTGCTTTACGGCTTCCGCGGAGTGTATTCACTGTTCGTCCCTCTTCGTCCAGTATCGTGATTTTAACATTTCCTTTTGGAGCCGTATTCAGATAATAGTTAATGAAAGCCTGTGGATTGACCCTTGCGCCTCCGGTTACGCTGTGCAGCCGGTAAGCCTGCCGCGGCACAAAGAGATGAAGATCCGACTTGAGGACTTCCTTAGTGAGCTGCTGGAGAGGTGTGATGTCGTCCATGATCCAGAATCCGCGGCCGTAGGTTGCCACGACAAGGTCATTAAAATGTTCCTGTATGACCATGTGGTGGACCGGCGCATGAGGCAGGTTGTTTTGCAGAGGAAGCCAGTTTTTGCCGTCATTAAAGGAAATGTAGATGGCATTCTCTGTTCCCAGATAGAGCATTCCTTTCCTCACCGGATCTTCATGTATCCAGTGGGCATAACTGAATACGCTCCTCGTGATATCGGAGCTGATAGATTTCCAGCTCTTTCCGTAATCGGCAGTCTTATATACAAAAGGGTCCCGGTTGTTCATCTGGTGAAAGTCCACTGTCATGTAACAAGTTCCGGAATCGTACCTGGAGGGCTCCAGGTTGCTTACGGTGCCCCATGGAGGAAGATCCGGTATATTTTTTGTGACATTGGTCCAGTTAGCGCCGCCGTCCCTGGTTATATGCACGAGTCCGTCATTGGTGCCGGCCCAGATACATCCTTCCTCGATGGGCGACTCGGCTATGGCGAACACGATGCACCCGTATTCAACGCCCAGGTTGTCTTTTGTGAGGCCGCCTGAAAGGCCCATCCTGCTCTGGTCATTGGTGCTGAGGTCCGGGCTGATCACTTTCCAGCTTCGTCCTCCGTCTGTTGTCTGGTGTACGCACTGGCTTCCGGCATATATTTTATTGTGGTCGTGCGGTGAGATGGTGATAGGAAATGTCCAGTTGAAGCGGTACTTAAGAAGGCCTGCAGGTGAACCGTATGCCGATTCCGGCCATACTTGGACTGAACGCATGTGTCCTGTCCTGTAGTCGACGCGTGTGAAATGTGCATTGTAGCCTCCTCCCCACACGATGTTATGGTCGACAGGATCAGGAACAATAAAACCGCATTCTTCTCCTGCAGTTGCCTGCCATTCATTAGGAGGCGTCCCCCAGCCCCTGCGGCTCGATGCGGTGCTCGGTCCTTTATAGCCGTTTCCGTCCTGCATGCCGCCGTAGACATAGTACGGAATCTGGTTGTCTACTGCCACATGGTACATCTGTGCGATGGGAAGAGCGATTCTTTTCCATGTTTTCCCCCGGTTGAGGCTTATTATGACGCCCCCGTCGTCGCTTATCATCATCCTGTCCGGAATGAGGGGGTCGGCCCACATGTCGTGGCAGTCGCCGCTCCAGCGAACTGTTTCCGAGGTTATGCCGCCGTCATATGTGATGCTCGGGCTGTTGGCAGCAAAATAGACTTCATTTTCATCGGCCGGCGATACCATTATACGCGAGGCGTAGTGAGGCCGCTCGTTAAGCAGGCGGTTGTAGCTCACAAGCTTCCAGTTCTCTCCGCCGTCGTTTGACCTCCAGAGCACACCGCGGTTTGGGGTGCCGGTTTCAATGAGTGCGTATACGACATTGGAATTGCTCGGTGCAACAGCAACACCGACTTTCCCTATCGGGGGTTCGGGCAGTCCATGGCCAGTAAGATGCTTCCAGGTGCTGCCCCCGTCCCTGGACATATAGAGGCCGCCGTTGGGTCCGCCGCTCTCCCTTCCCCAGGTCCTTATCACCAGAGGCCACATTCCTGCGAATAGAATACGCGGGTTGTTGGGATCCATTGCAATTTCAAAACATCCTGTATTTTCATCCACAAAAAGCACTCTTTCCCATGTCTTCCCTCCATCATTGGTGCGGAACACCCCTCGCTCCTGCTGCGGGCCGTAGCAGTGCCCCACTGCAGCAACGAAGACGATATCGGGATCCCGTGGGTCGATCGCAACTCTTCCGATTCTCCCTGTCACGTCGAGACCCATGTGCTTCCAGGTCTTTCCCGCATCAGTGGATTTGTATACACCGTTTCCGATGGAGATGTTGCTGCGGACAAAGGCTTCTCCTGTACCAGCCCAGACTACATTCGGGTCTGAAGGTGCAACAGCAAGCGCTCCGATTGACTGAGCCGGCTGGCCGTCGAAAATAGGAATCCAGTGAACGCCGGCGTCAGTCGATTTCCAGATCCCTCCGGAAGATGCTCCTATATAGTAAACCATAGGATCGCCCGGCACTCCCACAACAGCCGAAGCCCTGTTTCCAGGAGGACCGATATAGCGGTACCTGAGCTGGCTGTAGATTTCAGGAGTGATCTGCTGGGAGTAGGCTGCAGGCGAATACTCTGTGGAAATTAAAAGTACCAGTGCAGCGGCCGCACATAAGCCTGCCGTAGACCCGTGTTTTTTGAAAAGATTTAACATTTAAATACCTCCTTTTATCCGTACTTCAGGACCAAGAATATATTAAATGAAATACTTTGCTGCTGGTAAATGTGATTTATTTTTGGACGGGAAGACAGAATTGTTGATTCCGTGAAGTCCTGATGCTTCAAATTGCTTGATCCGTTTTTGCATTATGATGATATTTTTAACTGCGGAAAGTTTATTTTACTTCCCTCGTGGAGATTTTCAAGTAAATTATTTTATGCATGCTGCATAACTGCAAAGGCTGACATTTATCTTCATGCCGGAAACGGCATTAAAACCCCGTTTTGCGGCAAATCTTTTACTTGCAAAAAAAACTTAAAGGGACTACATTTCTTAACAAGGATGTTAGCTTAAGGGCAATGAATAGCTTGGTTACAACGGAATTAATGTGTTTTCTTGTTCTCAGACTTCAATGTTTTATGTCAGAACCAACTTTAAATTGGATTCGGTAAAAGCATAAATCTCGGGGGGAGGGGAATGAAAAAAATATGTAAGGGGAAACATTTCAAATCTTCCATTCTTGGACTTATATTTATAGCCTTTGTATTTACCGTATTAGCAATATTAAGTTGAGGACAAAAAATGACCGAAGGTGAGAAAAAATATCGCGATCACCTTGAGGAAATGGTAGAAAAGCGTACGGCTGAGTTAAAAGAGGAGATAGCTGAGCGCAAAAATGCAGAGAAAAAACTGTTGGAGTCGGAGAAGAAATTTCGAGATTTATTTGAAAATATGATGGATGGGCTCGTACTACATAGGCTCATTGTGGATGAAAATGGCAACCCCGTTGATTACATTCTTGAGAAGATGAATGCTGCCGCTGAAAAAATTTTATCCTGGAAGAGAGAAAACATAGAAGGTAAAAGAGCATCAGAGGTATATAACGGTGACACACCATTCATCGAAAGGTATGCTAAAGTTGCTCAGACTGGTAAATCAAAATACTTCATAGACTACTATCCAGATTTTGGAAAGTGGTATGAAATTATGTCCTTCTGCCCTGAAAAGGGGCATTTCGCCAATGTGTTTAGGGACATCACAGAGCGCAAGCAGATACAGAAGATGCTGCGGGAGTCGGAGGACCGATACCGAACAATTTTTGAAAACACTGGAACCGCTATGATTATTATTGAAGAAGATAAGACAATATCCCTGGCAAATAGGGAAGTTGAGAAGTTATTTGGCTATTCCAGGGAGGAAATAGAGGGCAAGAAGAGATGGACAGAATTCGTTGTGGAAGAAGATTTGGAAAAAATGAAGGGTTATCATGAACAGCGCAGGGTTGATCCAACCAGTGCTCCAAAGAGGTATGAGTTCCGGCTCATTGACAAAAAGGGAAGCACCAGAGATATATTAATGGCAGTTGATGTAATTCCAGGGACAAAAATGAGTGTAGCATCTCTCCTGGACATCACCGAGCGCAAGAAGGCGGAGGAGAAAATAAAAGCATCACTCAAGGAAAAAGAAGTGCTGCTGCGGGAGATTTATCACCGGGTGAAAAACAACATGCAGATCGTGATAAGCCTGCTCCGCCTTCAATCTGCGAAGGTTAAGGGAAAAAAAATAAAGGAAGTATTCAGAGAGTGCCAGAACCGTATCCGCACCATGTCTATTATACATGAGAAGCTTTATCAGTCTAAAGATTTGACAAAAATAGACTATGCTCAATACATCGACAGGTTGGCAGTTCATATTTTTCAATCTTACGGTGTCGATTCAAATCTTGTCGCAGTAAAGACTGATTTGGAGGAAGTTCTCCTTGACCTCAATCGGGCGATTCCATGCGGATTGATAATCAACGAGCTTTTATCGAATTCAGTAAAGCATGCTTTTCCGGAAGGAAAAAAAGGCGAAATCTGTATAAATCTTCATTCTGATAAAAAGGGTATGATTACTCTTGTCGTCAGCGATAACGGCATCGGTTTACCGGACGATATAGATTTTCGAAAGGCCCAATCATTAGGGCTGCAGATGGTGAATGACTTAACCAGACAGATTGGAGGTACGATAGAGCTTGACCGCAAGGGCGGAACGGCTTTTAAGGTTGAGTTTCCATTTAATAAATAGCCGCCTCCTTGAAGATTTTCAAGTAAATTATTTTATGCATGCTGTATAACTGCAAAGGCTGACATTTATCTTCATGCCTGAAACGGCATTAAAACCACGTTTTGCGGCAAATCTTTTTTCTTGAAAAAAAAGTTTTATGTAATTATATTAAGAATGTTAGCTTAAGAATAATAAAATTCCTGGTAAAAAGGGAATTATTGATTAATATGTTTTCTTATTCTCAGACTTCAACGTTTTATGTTAGAACCAAATTAGCAATATTAAGTTGAGGACAAAAAATGACCGAAAAAGAGAAAATATATCGAACTTTATTTGAATCTTCTAGAGATGCAATCATGATGCTTGCACCTCCGGACTGGCTGTTTACTGCTGGAAATCCCGCTACAATTGAAATGTTTAAAGCCAAGGATGAAAAACAATTTGTCGCAAAAGGTCCCTGGGAATTATCTCCTGAATATCAACCTGATGGGCAGCTATCTTCTGAAAAAGCAAGGAAGATGATAGAAAAGGTAATGGAAACCGGCTCACATTTTTTTGAGTGGACACATAAAAGATTTGATGGTAAGGAGTTTCCCGCAACTGTTCTGTTGACAAGAATGGAACTGAAAGGGAAAAAGTTATTGCAGGCAACAGTCAGAGATGTAACCGAACGTATGCGAGCCGAAGAAGAACTGAGGAAATATCGCGATCACCTTAAGGAATTGGTAGAAGAGCAAACTATCGAACTTCGTGAGAGTAAAGAGCAGTTCCAAAGCCTTTATGAAAATATGACTTTGGGTATGTACCGTACTACTCCAAAAGGTCAAATTGTTATGGCTAATCCAGCATTAATCTCGCTCCTAGGATATGATTCATTCGAAGAACTGAAAAAACGAAACTTAGAGAGAAATGGATTTGATCCCAAATACCCAAGAGAAAAGTTTAAAGAAGAAATCAAAAAAAATGGCAAAGTTCAAGGGATGGAGTCTAAATGGAAGAGATGTGACGGAACAAGTGTGTTTATCAGAGAAAGCGCAAATGCTATTAAAGATGAGAAAGGAAACATTATATATTATGATGGCACTGTTGAAGACGTAAATGAGCGCAAGCGGGCGGAGGAAGCGTTGAGAAATAGCGAGGAAAAGTACCGCATCCTGACTGAAACCGTACCTGATATTATATTTACATTGGATAGAAAAGGTAGATTTGCTTACATTAACCCGGCAGGTGAAAATATTGTTGGTTATTCTAGCCAGGAGTTTCTGGGACATGATTTCACTGAAGTGATTGCTCCTGAGTATATAGATACAACGAAGGATCGCTTCAAACGGGGACTTGCCGGGGAGAAGATTTCCCTTTATGAAGTCGAGATAATGCATAAGGATGGACAGAAAGTCCCGGTAGAATTGAATATGACCTCACTCTTTGACGAAGATGGAAATATCATCGGCAGGCTTGGCGTCGCCCGCGATATTAGAGAGTCCAAGCGGGTAGAAAAGATGCTGCGGGAGTCGGAGGACCGATACCGAACAATTTTTGAAAACACTGGAACCGTTATGGCTATTATTGAAGAAGATAAGACAATATCCCTGGCAAATAGGGAAGCTGAGAAGTTATTTGGCTATTCCAGGAAGGAAATAGAGGGAAAGAAAAAATGGACAGAATTCATTGTGGCAGAAGATTTGGAAAAAATGAAGGGTTATCATGAACAGCGCAGGGTTGATCCGACCAGTGCTCCAATGGAATATGAGTTCCAGATCATTGACAAAAAGGGAAGTATCAGAGATATATTAATGTCAATTGATGTAATTCCAGGGACAAAAATTAGTGTAGCATCTGTCATAGATATCACCGAGCGCAAGAAGGCGGAGGAGAAAATAAAAGCATCACTCAAGGAAAAAGAAGTGCTGCTGCAGGAGATTCATCACCGGGTGAAAAACAACATGCAGATCGTGATAAGCCTGCTCCGCCTTCAATCTGCGAAGGCCGAGGATAAAAAAACACAGGAGATATTAAGAGGGTGCCAGAACCGTATCCACACCATGTCTATTATACATGAGAAGCTTTATCAGTCTAAAGATTTGGCAAAAATAGACTATGCTCAATACATCGACGGGTTGGCAGTTCATATTTTTCAATCTTACGGTGTCGATTCAAATCTTGTCGCAGTAAATACTGATTTGGAGGAAGTTCTCCTTGACCTCAATCGGGCGATTCCATGCGGATTGATAATCAACGAGCTTTTATCGAATTCAGTAAAGCATGCTTT
>AWNV01000099.1 GCA_000493965.1 Candidatus Aminicenans sakinawicola JGI OTU-1 | reverse complement strand
CCAGCAGCTTCTAAATGGCCGCGTCTTATTGATATAGATATTCTCATTGCAGAAAATACTATTATACATAATGAAAATTTAGAAATTCCACATAGAGGACTCGAAAAAAGGAACTTTGTGATGATCCCATTCAATGAAATTTCTTCTAATATGATTCATCCTGTCCTTAAGGAAAAAATTAAAGATTTGTTGAAAAAATCTAAAGATAAATCAATAGTCAAGATAGTCGATGATTAAGAATTTGAGCATGGAACTTCAAGAAAAAATGGCAAAGAAAATCGAGGGATATTTTTTCATAATATTTTTCTTTTTGTCGTTAATTTTGACTGGATACGCCAAAGACCGCCCGAAGGTTGGTTTAGTTCTTTCTGGAGGTGGAGCAAAGGGATTTGCACATATCGGTACTCTGCAGATGCTGGATAGCTTGAAGATTCCCGTAGATTATATAGTTGGTACAAGTGTGGGTGGTATTGTTGGTGCGTTATATGCAATTGGTTACAGCGGATTTGATCTTGAAAAAATAGCATTCAACATTCACTGGCAGGAAATTTTTACAGACCGGCCATCCCGTGTTTTATTGCCATATTTTGAGAAGAAAGACACAGGAAAATATCAGATTGAATTTGGTCTTGAGAAAATGAAACTAGCTGCACCGAGTGGTTTGATATTTGGACAAAATATCTCTTTGCTTTTCTCAAGCCTAACATTTCCTTATGAAGGGATAGACGATTTTGATAATCTTCCAATTCCTTTCCGCTGCGTCACTGTGGATCTGGTTACAGGAAATCAGGTTGTACTTAAAAATGGTTCATTATCTAAAGCGATGCGGGCAACCATGGCAGCTCCATCAATTTTCAGCCCAGTAGAATGGGATAATTTCCTTCTTGTTGATGGCGGTCTTGTGAACAATCTCCCAATTGATGTAGCCAAAGAAATGGGAGCTGAAATAATTATCGCTGTTGATCTTGAACGTCCATTAATGGAGCGTAAAGATCTTAATTCAGGCCTGGCTATCCTTCAGCAGACGATAGCTTTGATAGGGGAAAAGTACAGTAAAAAGAATGTAGAAAAAGCTGATATTTTGATTAAGCCAGATTTAAAAGGGTATTTTGCAGCAGATTTTTTTGACGATGACAGGATTAAAAATATTATTAATATCGGCAAGGATGCTGCACATCAAAGCCTTTCCCAACTGGTTGCTCTCAAAGAAAAATATAAACTCCAAAAAATTGAAGTTCTAGATAAACTTGAACAATCAGAGAAAGAAAGAAGAAATTTCCGTTTGATGATTACAGAAGGGGAAAGTGTTATTTCTTCAATTGCAGTTGCTGGCAATGAGAATCTTTCATCTTTATTTATTCATAATTTATTAGGGCTCAAATCTGGAGACAGGTTGAATATTAAAAAACTCCATCGATGCATTATGGAGATGTATGGACTAGGTTATTTCGAACAAATTCAATATAATCTTGAATCCATTGGACAAAACCAGGTCAATTTGAAACTGACTGTAAAAGAACTTCCACGTCGGAAGTTACGTTTAGGGATTCGGTATGACGATTTCCATAAACTCGTAGGGGTTGCCAGTATGCAAGCAACAAACTTGTTGGTGCCTGGTTTGCGTTTTGAAGACGAACTGCAATTTGCCGGGCTGACATATTTTAACTCTAAGATTTATTATCCTTCACGTACGCTCAATCTGCCTGTCTATCCATTTTTACGTTTAGGGTATAAAAATGTTCCAACTTGTTTATATGATGAGTGCGGCGATAGAATTGCTAGTTATAAAAATCGATCTTATCGTATCGGAATGGGTTTAGGATTGCTTTTTGCAAAATCGTTTAATACTGAAATTTCATATGAGTGGGAATACATGAATCTCAGGCCAAATATTGTTTCTTACGAAAATCAATCATTATTTCCGAGTTTGAAGGACAGTTTGAGGAAAATCCAAGCTACAATGACATTTGATATGTTGGATGATGTTTTACTGCCAAAGAAGGGGATTCTAATTAATGCAAGCTATGAAGGCAGTTTTAAAAGATTGAAATCGGATATCTACTATTACATCTTCGATGTATATGCTGATTTTTATCTGACATATTTGTGCCGTCACACTGCGAGAATTCATGGTTACTGGGGGACCAGTTCGCCAGATCTTCCTGTCTATAAGTTTCTAAATCAAGGAAGGCCGAATATTTTTGTTGGTATGTATTATGATCAGCTTCAAGGAAGTAAGATGTCCCTTTTACGCTTTGATTACCGCTATGAATATAAACGATTTCTCTATTTCAAATTTATGGCTAATGTTGCATTGAATTATGAATATCGTTTACCTGCCGCTGTTTTTACTTCTGATAATATGTTTGGTTTTGGTTTTGGTTTAATGTTTGTTTCTCCAATTGGCCCAATTGAATTGATTTATAGTCGAGGGAGTAAAAGCATAATGCAATCCGGGGTAGGGAGGGACATATGGTATTTTACATTTGGAACAAAGTTTTAACTTGAATAATTCAGGTTAAAAAAGATGACAGAAAACCAGATTGTTTTTAATTAAAATGCGTCTTTTATATGAGAAATTAGATAACCTTTATCTCTACTAAATGTTAAGGATATCACATCAAATCGACATTCAACATCTTGAAGGTTGTTAAATGCCAGAAATCCCTTGGCTACTTTTTTAATTTGTTTTTGTTTAGATATAGTAACGGATTCTTCGGGTAGGCCAAAGGCCTTGCTCCTTCTTGTTTTTACTTCTATAAAAACCAGAATCTTCCTGTCATAAGCAATGATATCTATTTCCCCTCTAAACAAACGGAAACCTCTTTTTACAATATTGTATTTTTTCTTTTTTAAATATTTCAAAGCAATTTCTTCACCGCATCTTCCAAGATTATATGGAGTCATCCTATCTTTTTGCAATATTTTACTTCTCGCTTTGCTTGAAAATGATGCTTGTATTACTGGTCAATTTTTAATTTTCCATCTTATTCCGTCTTTTGTATCTTCCAATACAATACCCTTCTGTAATAGTTCATCGCGAATTTTGTCAGCTAATTTAAAGTTTTTTTCTTTTCGAGCATTTTGCCGTTCTTCGATTTTTTTTATAATTTTAGAAGGCAAAACTTTTCCGCTTTTTTTGGGAAGAACTCCAAGGATATTGTCTAATGAATTTAAGGCAGAGATCAGTTCAGCAGCATCTTTTTTAAAGATTTCTCCAGTGGAGATCAGAATGTTGGCTTTTTTAATCATTTCAAATAGGGCTGTTAGAGCCACGGATATATTAAGGTCATCACTGAGTCCTTCTATAAATTTTTGGTTCATCTCATTGATGATTTTTTTAATGTTAGTATTTTTATTGTATCCTTCTTTGAATGTGCGATTGTCGAGTTCATAAATAAAGTCTTCGATTCTTTGGAGAGAAGCTTGAGCTTGATCGAGAGCATCGAAAGTAAAATTGAGTGTTTTGCGGTAGTGAGTAGAAAGCAGAAGGAGCCGTAGAGCATTTGAGTCATTTTTTTTATCGAGGATATCTTTCAATATGTAAAAATTTCCTTTTGATTTTGACATCTTTTCGCCATCGACGATGAGATGATGACAATGAAGCCAGTAATTAACAAACTTCTTGCCGGAATATGCTTCAGATTGCGCAATCTCATTCTCATGATGGGGAAAAATATTATCCACGCCTCCACAATGAATATCGAAGCTCTGTCCCAGGTATTTCATACTCATTGCAGAGCATTCTATATGCCAGCCTGGTCTGCCTGTTCCAATTTCTGTCTGCCAAGAAGGTTCACTTTGTTTTTCTTGTTTCCAAAGAGCAAAATCATATATATTTTCTTTTATGTATTCATCTGAGTCGACTCTAGCCCCTGGTTTTAATTTTTCAAGATTGATTTTTGAAAGCTTTCCATAATCAGGAAATTTTGAAATTTCAAAATAGATAGAGCCAGCTTTTTCATAAGCATATCCTTTTTCTTGAAGGATTTTTATCATTTGAACCATTTCGGGAATATGTTCTGTTGCCCGAGGGTAGAAATCAGCTTCATGAATATTTAATTTTTTTATGTCTCTAAAAAAGGCTTCTATATATTTTTTAGTATACTGCTGGAGGGAAATTTCTTCCTCATTGGCTGATTTTATGGTCTTATCATCGACATCTGTTATATTCATGACATGTGTTACTTTGTACCCCATAAAAAGCAGAAACCTTTTTAGCATGTCTTCAAATACATAAGCCCTGAAATTTCCTATGTGGGCATAATCGTAAACTGTGGGTCCACACGTATAGAGCTTCACTTTGCCAGGAACTAACGGATAGAATGGTTCGATTTTTCCATTAATTGTATTAAAAAATTTTATCATTAGAGGCTATTATTAAAATTATTTTCCAATGAGTCAAACATTTTTGGGTAAGTACTAAACTCTGCCCTTGATGTATCCAATTTTTCTTGACAAATTTTGCTGCCAGGACTATTTTAACTTCTCTGGATTGTATGAGTCAAATCAATAAGGTGGAAATTATGAAAAATGTTGTGGGAATTCGCAGGGAAGATAAAAACATTTGGGAAAGAAGAGTTCCTTTAATCCCTTTACATGTGAAAGAACTTATCCAGAAACATTCTCTTGAAGTATGGGTTCAATCATCAAAAATCCGGGTTTTCCCCGATGAAGCCTATTCCTGTGAAGGAGCAATAATTAAAGAAGATATGTCTTCCTGTCCTATTATTTTTGCTGTGAAAGAAATACCGCTGCATTTTTTTAAAAAAAAGACTGTTTACATTTTTTTCTCTCATACCATCAAAGGCCAGCCTTATAATATGCGCATGTTGAAGAGAATGATGGAACTGCAGTGTACGCTGATTGATTATGAAAGGATAGTAAATGAGAAAGGTTTGAGAATAGTATTTTTTGGAAGACAGGCAGGACAAGCAGGAATGATTGAGACTCTCTGGGCTTTGGGGCAAAGGTTAGATTATGAGGGCATACAAAATCCTTTCGCTCCCTTGAAGCAAGCATATAAATACAGAAATCTGTATTCAGTAAAGGATGAAATTGCTGAAATTGGAAGGCATATCAATAAATACGGGTTTGATTCATCTCTAGTTCCCTTGGTCTGCGGATTTGCCGGTTACGGCAATGTTTCTCAAGGAGCACAGGAGATTTTTGATATTTTGCCTTCAGAAATAATTGAACCGGGGGAAATTGAGAAATTTTTTAAAGATAGGAATTATTCTTCAAATAAAATTTATAAAGTTATTTTTAAAGAAGAACATATGGTGGAACCAATTTCTTTTGAAGACAAATTTGAACTTCAGGATTATTATAATAATCCACAAAGATATAAATCAATTTTTGAATCCTATATTCCTTTCCTCACTATATTAGTTAATTGTATATATTGGACCTCACAATTCCCAAGATTTGTTACAAAAAAGTTTTTAAAGCAGTTGTGGGGCAGTAGCTGTCCTCCTCGCTTAAGAGTTATAGGTGATATTTCATGCGATGTTGAAGGTTCTATAGAATGTACAGTAAAATCAACCAGTCCTGATAAGCCAGTATTTCTTTATAACCCTATAGAGGAGAGGATAATTGATGGAGTTAAGGGAAATGGAGTTGTTGTTATGGCCATTGATAATTTACCTGCTGAAATATCTATTGAGTCGTCTGAGTTTTTCGGTCATTCCCTAGTGCCTTTTGTGCCGGATATTGCAAAGGCTGATTTTTCTGAAGATTTTGAAAATTGTGACCTTCCTCCTGCCATAAAAAAAGCAATAATTATTTATCGGGGTAAGCTTACTCCAGATTATGAATACATGAAGAAATTTATTAAATAAATTTTGAAGGAGTATTAGCATGAAAAAAGTTTTAATTCTAGGAGCAGGTTTAGTTGCCAGGCCGCTGGTTGGATATCTTCTTGATCAACCAGATTTCGAAGTCGAAGTCGCAAGCCGGACAGTGAGTAAAGCAATTAAACTCATCAATAATCACCCTAGGGGAATAGCAAAGTCGCTTAATCTAAAGGATGAGGACTGCTTGAGAGATGAGATTTTAAAAGCAGATATTGTCATCAATATGGTTCCTTACTCTTTTCACCCTATTGTTGCCAAATATTGCATTGAATTTAAAAAGAATATGGTTACAACTTCTTATGTCAGCGATGCTATGAAAGCCCTGGATGAAGATGCAAAAAAGGCGGGAATAATAATCCTTAATGAAGTAGGTCTGGATCCTGGCATTGATCATATGGAAGCAATGAGAATCATACACGATATTGAAAGTAAAGGAGGAGAAGTTACAAGTTTTACTTCATATTGCGGAGGATTGCCTGCTCCTGAAGCAAATACCAATCCTTTTGGCTACAAATTTTCCTGGAGTCCTATTGGTGTTCTCCTAGCGGGGAAAAACTCAGCCCAATATCTTGAAAACGGCAAGGAAGTATTTATTCCATCAGAGGCCCTTTTTGAAAATTATATTATGATCACGATCGAAGGCCTTGAAGAGTTTGAAGGATATCCTAACAGGAATTCTAACCCCTATATTGACCTTTACGGTATCCAGTCAACAAAGACTATATTACGAGGGACCCTGAGATATAAAGGATGGTGTCCTACTTTAAAGAAGATAGTTGACTTGGGACTTCTTGATCAGGAAGAAAAAGACTGGAGTGGATTTACTTATAAAGATTTCATTAAAGAATTAATGAATAATCCTGAAGAAAAAGATGTCAAGAAAGCCCTCAGTGTCTATTTAAATATCGAAGAAAATTCTGATATTATTAGTCGTTTTGAATGGCTTGAGTTATTGAGTAACAGCCCTCTTAATATTACACGTGGATCGGCTTTGGATATTTTAGGAGAAAGAATGTTGAAAAAGCTCCAGTATGAGGAAGGAGAGAGGGATATGATTATCCTTCAGCACATATTTAAAGCCTCTTATCCGGATAAGAAAGCAGAAAAAATTACTTCGACACTCATTGACTTTGGTATCCCTTATGGAGACTCTTCAATGGCACGTACAGTCGGTTTGCCTTGTGCTATAGGAGCTAAGCTAATTTTGGAAAATAAAATAACTCAAACAGGTGTTCATATTCCTGTTTTAAAAGATATTTACTCTCCTATTCTTCAAGAATTAAAAATACTAGATATCGAGTTCAAGGAAAAAAAGGAAGAGATATAGAAAGCTGATATTTTGAGACATCAAAAGGGACATATTGGCCGGAAGTAATTGGTCTTAAGTTAGAAACTAAGCGTAAAAACAAGTTTGAGAAATAATCATATATTGCTTTTCTATTTCTTTTTTGACAGAATAGGGTTGATGGGGAGGATGAATTGAGGAGAAAACCTTCTGTCGCAGGTTATTTTTATCCTTATAGGCCTGAAGAACTCAAAGAAAAAGTGGGGGAAATGGTATGTCTTGAAGGAAAAAAGGAAAAAGCTATTTGTTTGATTTCTCCACATGCAGGATTTGAGTATTCAGGAAGTGTTGCCGGTGCTGTTTTTTCTTCTGCTTATCTACCAAATAAATTTATTATCTTAGGACCGAGTCACAGGAGCGTCAAATCACGTTATGCTATAATGAAAGAAGGAGTATGGGAGACTCCTCTGGGAGATGTCATGATCGATACTCCCCTTGCTGAGGCGGTAATGAGTCATTGCAATTTTATTGTTGAAGATAACAGTGCTCACATCAATGAACATTCTATTGAAGTACAAATTCCTTTCATTCAATTCTTTAAAAAGGATATATCCATTGTTCCATTAAGTATTAGTTACTATACATCATATGAAGAATTAGAAGAGTTAGGAAACGCAATTTCACAGGGAATAAAACAAATAAAAGAAGAAGTAATGATCATTGCCAGCACGGATATGAGTCATTATGTGAGCCAGGAAGTTGCAAAAAAGAAGGATTTTTTGGCAATCGACAGGATACTAGATTTGGATTCCAAGGGCCTTTATGACATTGTCAGTTTTGAAGACATCAGCATGTGTGGATTTCAACCTGTTACAGCAGCTCTGGTTGCTTCAAAGAAATCAGGTGCGGCAAAAGCAGTGCTTGTAAAATATCAGACCTCAGGAGATGTAACGGGAAATTATGATGAAGTTGTTGGCTATGCTGGGATAAGGATAGGATAACCCTCCTGGATTATTCATAAAAATTGCTGATACCAATATTTATTTTCCATTATATCTTCCAATTACGTTAATTTTTCCTTCAGCATAACATTTAACTCTTTTCCAATGCACTTATTTTTTCTAAATATCAGCAATTTTTACCTTACAGGCGAGCCGATCTTACCGCATCTGCTTCGTTGTAAAGGATTTGCGGTGAAATACCACAGCTGCATCCTTTACGCCTTGCATCTGCAGCAAGCTTGGCTCGTG
>AWNV01000098.1 GCA_000493965.1 Candidatus Aminicenans sakinawicola JGI OTU-1 | reverse complement strand
CTTATAATGACCTACCTCATGGGCAATAATTGACTCAATTTCAGGTATGGACATATTATCCATCAGGTTATCACCGAGTACCACCCTTCGGGTTTTCCCAAGACCTGCCAGAAAGGCATTTTCCTTCTTGGTCTGTTTGCTCATATCCTCCTTGAAAAAGCCGCTGCTTTTTAACCCGCCACCAGAGAGAATCACTTCCAGAGCTGAGGTAAGTTCTGGGTTTTCAATGGGAGTATATTTATTAAAGAGGGGGAGGATAACCACAGGTATGAGAGTGGCGAAGATGACACTGATAACTCCCATGGCCAGACCAGCAATTAACCACCATAGCCGGGGGTAGGAAGCCATAATCCAGAAGAGAAGTCCTAAAAGAATAAATGCTATCACCAGGCTGACCAGAAATGATTTTACGCTTTCCCAGAGCCAGCTTTTCACTGTCTGATTGGAAAATTTCCATTTATGTTCATGAAGGTAGTCGCTATAAAAATGAAGCGGGAAGCTGAGGAGCGCAAAGACAAGGTGGAAAGTTACAACGTAGATGAGAAAAGTCCAGATAATAGAGTGACCGAGAGAAAAATTTGCCAGCCATTCACTAAAACCACTGTAATAAAAGGTGAGAAGAATGCCAAGCGACAGGAACATGCTGACTAGGCCAAGCAGTCTTTTCTCCTTTTCATAGAGCTTGGCCTGAAGCTGCTTTTCCCGGTCAAGAAGGAGGTGAATTTCTGTCATCTTATTAGTTACTTTATTAATGTCAATGCCAGAGGTAGAATCAAAAGGATTATCACTATGTCCCAAAACCAGAAGGGACCAAACATTATAGACATTAGAACATCATCCTAAGATTAAAAATTATTATTGAGGAAATTGGAATGTATGTCAAATAGGAGGTCTAACTTTGTTTTTAATTAGTGAGGTCTATAAACGCAGTCGTGAGAATCTGGGTTATACCTTCTACCCACAGATCAGGGGGAAGGGCTTATCATGGCAAGATTGTTAAGCAAGGCAACCGCTGACTGCGATGGGCTGCAGTAGAAGCTGTTTGGACTTCCCTTAAGGCCGATCTTGAGGACGTTTTTCTTTTTAACTCTTGAAAATTCAAACAGTTCGTGCGGCCCGACCCCAAAAGAAAAGACCCCAAGGGATTGATTCAAACACTTTGTGCGGCCAGACTCCGAAAACACAAAGTAAAACAAAACTGTTTCTTCAATAAATTTTATTTAAAATTTCCTTAGCTCTTTTTAGAAATTCTTCTGCTTTTTTTAAAACTAAAATAGCTCCAGATTTTGAAGACTGGCTTCTGTAGTCAGCATTTTCTCTCAAAATCATAGCATTATATAAAGCTTCGACAAGTTCGAAATCCAATTTTCCTGATTCAACAAATAAGGCCTTTATTGCAATGTAAACACAGTAATGGCTTTTTTCACGATATTCTTGAGAGAATAATAGTGCTCTTGCTGTGTGATACATAGAATAATAACCTTGAATTGTAGGCCACTTATACTTCCTGTGAATAAGTCCGAACTTAGCATTTTCTAAGTCCTCTTGAGCTGACTTTAATTCTTTGTTTACTAATTTCTTCCCCTTAGGAAATACAATAATTTTCTTTCTCTCCAAACATTCTTTAAATTCCGCGTTCATCTGTAATCTTTTCCCATAGAACAATGCCTTCATTTACTAAAGACAGAAATTCTTTATCGCTTTTCTCACTTTTTAAAAGTTCTAATGGCGAAAAGATTACAGGCTGGATTTTAATTTCTTCGAAGCCCTTTCCCAAGGAGTATTTTTCAATTATTTGGAGTGCTTTTTTATTATTATTGGAGATTATAAAAAGATCTATATCGCTTTTTGATGTATCTGTTCCCTCTGCACAACTTCCATAAAGAATAATTTTTCTGGTTGCTTTTTTTAATTCATTAATTAAAGACCGCAATAATACAATTGTATTAAGTATCTTGAATTGCCGAAAAATTGGGTCAGCAGAATTTATACTGTAGAAATACATTTTTCCTCTTTGTTGTCTATTTAATAATCCATCAGAATAGAGATCATTCAGAACTTTATTGGCTGAGCCAAAGCTGATATCGATTTTCCTGGAAATCTCTCTTTCGTAAAATTCTTTGTCTGAATACTTCACTAGAAAGCTGAGGACTTTTTGGTGATTTGTAAATGTGATGAAATTTGTCTTCATTCTCTTATGCTCATAATATTGAGTATATGCTCATTATAATGAGTGTGCATTTCTCTGTCAAATAGAATTCTCCATATCGCATAGTTTCCCTGTATCCTTGATATCGTCAGTATAACCATTAAATATATTCCACAATTCCTGATCACACCATGTTCATGTATGTGTGGTCCATGCATTGAATTAAATGTTTGTATGAAGTTCCCTTCGGTTGCACACACATTTCTTTCTAAAAGGCGATTTTCCCTATCAAAAACCATTGCTTTAAGGCCGATCTTGAGGCCGTTTTACAGTTTTACTCCTGAAGATTAAAACACTTCGTTCGGTCCGACCCCAGAAATAATCTTAAAGCTTCTCGTCCACCCTATCTCTTACAATATAATGATGAGGCCATGTATCAGCATGCGTTTTTGCAAAGGTCCAAGGAGTTGTTTCAATAAACTTCTTTACATCGTTAGGAAATCTTTCAGATGTCAAATTAAATACCCCTGATTAACAAAATCTGTGAAATTCACTGTTTAAAACGTTCAACCTTCACCTCATCACCATATTTTAGAGGAGGGATTAGGCGGCAGAATTCGATCTGAAGAAAGCGGTCTCTCCTGAGGGCTTGTGTCTTCATTTCAAGAAATAGTTTAGGTATTTTCTCTCCACAAAAACCCAGAATCAGTTTCACTCGTTTTCTTGTGTTGATCTTCTTTCCCATCAAGACGTCGATTGCAAATTTCACGGCCATCTTGTTTTCTTCCAGCCAGTTTTGATGCTCCAATCCCTGGAAAAACAAATTCTCCAGTTCAGGCCGACTAGCATCAAAGCCTTTGATTTCGAAGGCGATAAGCGAATTGTCGTCCAGGTCATAACCTAAAATATCCAGTCTCTCGGTTTTCAACCCGCTGGCCACAGTCGGAACTTCATAGGAGATTAGATCGATCTGGATGCTCTTACCTAAACTTATAGGAAGTTGCAGTCCCTTTTTGGAACTCATCCGCTCACATAAGAATTTCTGGAGATAATACTCATTGATTTTGTCTGGTTTTTTTGTAGGCTTATGGCCCGCTTTTCTGTAAACCCATCTCTGAAGATCTCCACTCAAAACAATGACATGAGGAACTAGAGAACTTAAAAACCGGAATTTCCGCAGGAAAACATCATCAAAACAATCCCCGATCAGGTAGAGACAGGGCATAGGGCGGGAATAATAGTATGTTAGACTTCTGTGTAGGATCAGCATTGGGTAAAGGAGCTTCCGGAGGAAAGGAGTCCCGACATTTCTCGTTGAAAGGTCGTTCTTAGTTCTGGGGAACCCCACAACGAGTCCCTCCCAATTCTGATTTCCTCGGCATGACCAATATTCAATTTTGGGCCGATAACCCGTTTGTTTAAGAATTTCAGCAGGCAGCCTCTCGACCGACATCCCTTTGTCTTTCATGAACTCCAGGAGATTGTTGATGGCTTTTTTGTTAAGAGTACCCTCGTTTAGTGATTTTGGATATGTTGCTATTTTAGATTTACTATAGGACTTTATTTTTTTATTCATAATAATTTTCTCCAAATTTCATCAATTTTCCACCCTCTGAGCTGCTGTATTTAAAATAATACATAGAACAAACATATACTGTCAATTAATAATCCGCAGGAAAGAAGGCGTTTTATTATGAAATTTAAAGATTTAAAATGAGAAAATATAAAAAATATTGCGTCTAATAATTATGTAGACTTATTGTTAGTTAATTAGTGAGAAATTCTTAAGTAAGAAATTCTTAGGATTGGATAGCTAATAATAATTTGTTATAATACTAACGATATGGATAGAAAAAAAGAATCTAATAAGATAGAAGATCGAATGAAAGATTTTTTGAAAGAAAATCCAAAAATAAGAAAAGCTCTTCGTGTATTCGAAATATCACACGATCAATACAGAAGAACTATAGAAGGTCGATTCTATTTTTATAATGATACTTCTGCATCTCCGAGATATTGATTATGGATAAAATGCTACGCCCCCTAATACCTTGACCAGATGAGATATGTAAAACATGCATTTTTTTTTAATTGCAACCAAAATTAAGGGAAAATCGTATTAACATGTAGAGAACAAAGAATTTGACAAATATCTCCTAGAGTATTATAAATTTAAAGTAATTTTGTCGAGAGAGATTTCCGAATGGCAAAACAGCTAAAAAAAAATAATGATCTTTCTGAAATTCTAAGGCCCTATGATAATATGTGGGTAGCTTTATCAAAAGATGGTGAAAAAGTAATTGAGGCTGGAAAAACTTTAAAACAACTTTTTGAAAAACTGAAAGGCAAAGATTATAGGGAATTTGAATTTATGAAGGTTCCTGACTTTAGAATGAGTTATGCTCCCTACCTTTAAAGAAGAATTCGTTAAAATAACAGCATCTCCATCCGCTGCTTTTCCAGAGAGAAAAAGTATCTTTAAGCCTTACATTTCCATCCGTTTGTTTAACAAGGCCGATGAAGAAAATTATATTGATCTTAAAGCCTTGATAGATTCTGGGGCAGGCGTGTCTATTTTCCCTGGATTGTTTGGTCAAGCAATAGGACTAACCGTTGAAAATGATAGAATAGAAAAAATACAGGGAATAGGTGGACAATCATTTGATACGTATCTTCATGATATAGTTTTGGGTGTTGGTGGATGGAAATTTGATTCCTATATATGTTTTACATTTGCCAATATCGTATGTCCAGTTTTGGGTCGTGAAGGTTTTTTTGATCTTTTCGAAATTAAAATAGACTATTTGAAAAAAGAAATGAAATTTAAAGCTAATGTTGTATAATGGTTCAGGCGATTCAGACCAAAAAAGGTCGTAATTTAAGGTGTATCTCCTTACAATATAATATGGAGGTCACTATTGAGAAAAAGAAAGACTTACGACGACCAATTTAAAGCAAGAGTAGCCCTGGAAGCGATCAAGGGAGAGAAGACTCTCTCGGAGATTGCGAGTCATTTTGAGGTTCACCCCAATCAGATCACGAAATGGAAAAAGCATCTATTGGAGAACGTGGCCGGTGTTTTTTCCAGGAAGAAAGATCCTGAGCTGGAAGAGAAGGAGAAACTTACCGAAGAACTGTACAAGAAGATCGGAAAGCAGAACATCGAGCTTGAGTTTCTAAAAAAAAAGTACAAGCAAATCCAGAGCCTGTAAAGAGGAAGTTTGTGGAAAAGGACAACCAGCAATTGAGCATCCGGAGGCAGTGCGAGATTCTCTCTTTCAACCGGTCTTCTCTCTATTATGAACGGATCGGGTTGAGTGAGGAAGATCAGAGGATTCTTGATGAAATGGATAAGATCTACCTGGATTTCCCCTTTTATGGAAGTCGTCGGATGAGCCGGGAGTTGAAGCGCCGGGGACATAAAGTCGGCCGACACAAAGCCCGGAGCCTGATGCGGATTCTTGGAGTAGAGGCGATTTATCCCAGGAAAAGATTGAGTTTTCCTGACAAGGAGCATCAGATATATCCTTATCTTCTCCGTGATGTTGAAATAGACAGGCCTGACATCGCTTGGGCAGCTGATATAACTTACATTCGGCTGAAGCATGGTTTTGTCTATCTTATGGCCGTGATGGATATATACAGCCGTTATATCATCTCCTGGCGGATCTCCAACACTCTGGAGACGGATTTCTGCTATGAGGCTTTAAAAGAGGCTCTGGAAAGAGGAACCCCGGAGTATTTCAACACGGACCAGGGTTCACAGTTTACAAGTGGTGATTTTACTTCAATCCTCAAGGAAGAAAAGATCAAGATCAGCATGGATGGCAAAGGGCGTGTGATCGACAATATCTTTATAGAACGGTTCTGGAGAACCCTCAAGTATGAGGAAGTTCATACCAAATCCTATGAGACGATAGCGGAATGTAGAGCAAGCATCGGGGAATTTATTCGAAAATATAATCAAGATAGGTTGCATCAATCCTTAGGGGAATACGATACACCTTTCGAGGCTTATCGTCAGATGCAAATGGCTATAGCATGATCAAGGAAATACACCTAAAAAAAGATTCAATTTTGGTCTTGACAATTAGACCACTTCATTGAACCTCTTAAGATTTAAATCTTGAATCTGTTTGTACATTTTTTCTTATGTCATTTCCTCTCCTTTAAAGTTTTTTAAACCCTAGAGGAGCTTCCCAAAAAAAAGAATTATGTTCACTCTGAATAGTGTATTTCTGTTTACCTTTAATAGTGCACTTCTGCTTACCATTACCTATGTATTTCTGTTTACCATTGGGTGTGTATTTCAGTTTACCCTTTCCACCAGGACTCATTTTCCATGCTGATCGCGGGAGTCAATATGCCAGTCACAAAGTGAAAAAGATATTAAAAGCGTGGCATATTCATCAGAGCATGAGTAATGAAGGGAACTGTTTTAATAATGCCATGATGGAGTCGTTCTTCAGCTCGTTAAAGAAAGAATTTGTTCACCTAATGACTTTTCACAGCAAAGATCAAGCCCGTCGGGACATCTTTAGGTATATTGAAATCTTTTACAATCGACAGAGAAAACATTCAGACTTGAATCAAAAAAACCCTTTTGAGTATTATCAAGATGCAACTCAAACTTTTTAGGGTGTCCATTTTTTCGGGGGAATTCCACAGTTTTTTTGGTCCACTTCACATATCCTGAACGTATGTATAACTTACCCTTGATTGTAATGATTTAACTAAGTGATTTTTATTAACTATCATCTTCATTTCTAACTACATCTCTTATAAAGCTTTTGTAGTAATGGAAATTCGTATAGCAAATTGTTGTTGCTTTGAATAATCCGCTTGATTCTTCTCTGCATTGCATATCTATCATTATATCCCAGAATCTTCCAAGCTTCTATTTTCTTGCCTCCTACTTTTTCCAATGCTTTCTCAATATATGCAAGTTCAAGCCTTCTAAGCTCTTTATGTATATCAGTTCCCCCGTCTTGAATTTCAATCTGCAAACCTTTTAACTCTTTTACTTCTCTTTGCCTTACATCAAGAGGGAGATCTTCAACTATAATTTCCTTATGTTCATTATATTCAGCGTAGATAACAGCCCTTTCTATACAACTTTTCAGTTCTCGTATGTTCCCTGGCCATAAGTAGCTTTTAAGAAGCTCCATAGCATCATTTGATATAGTTGTGATTCTTGTCCTACCCTGTAAGTGAAAGAGTTTTAAAAAATATTTTGCCAGTTGAGGGATATCTTCTTTTCTCTCTTTAAGCTCAGGTAAAAATATCTGAAAAGTTTTTAATCTGAAATATAAGTCATCCCTAAAATTCTTTTCTCTCACTGCAGTCTCTAAATTTTTATTCGTAGCTGCTATTACTTGTAAATCTACTTGAATATCATCGGTGCTTCCTAGCCGTCTAAAGGTTTTATTTTCTAGAAATCTGAGAAGTTTCATCTGGACTTCCGGATCCAATTCTCCAATCTCATCCAAAAAGAGAATACCACCATTCGCTTTTTCAATATACCCTATTTTTCTTTTATCAGCTCCAGTAAATGCTCCTTTTTCGTGCCCAAATAATTCGCTTTCAACTAAACTCCTGTTTAAGCTTGATATAGAAAAAGCAACAAAAGGATTTTTGCTACGAACTCCTTTAGAATGAATCGCTCTTGCTACCAATTCTTTTCCTGTTCCAGTTGCACCTTGAAGTAAAACGGTTACATATCCATCATTTGCAACCATATCAACCAGTCTTCTTATATTCTTAATAAAGACACTATTACCCACTATTTCACCGGGTTCTAATAGCTGAAGCTTCTTTTCTAATTCAGATATTTTTCTCGTTAGCTTATGTTTTTCCAAATTAGTTTGAATAATTTTTCTTATATCAGCAATCTCTACCTTATTTTTCTGTATAAAATCTACTGCTCCAAATTTCATTGATTCTACAGCAATATCAACATCTCCATAAGCTGTCATCATTATTACAGGTATATCCGGGCTTTCATTATGTAAAATTTTTAAAATTTCAATACCATCTGTATTTTCACTATCATTTTTATTTAACCGGATATCGAGTAAAGCAAGATCTAATTTGTCCAATAATATATTCTTTAGACCAGATAGAGAATCAGAATAACATATATCAAATTCTGATTTGAGTTCATTAATTATAAGTTTAAGATAATCCTTTTGGTCATCTACTATTAAGACCTTTTTCTTCATATATTCCATATCTTATAGTTTTACTTAAATAAATCTCTATTTTGTAATATTTTTCTATGTCTTGAATTTTTTCAGTTTTTCTTTTAACTCGACATTCTCCCTGAAGAGCACACTTTTTTCCATTATCGTTTTTAAGATAACATTGAGTTCGGAAGAATTAATAGGCTTGCGCAA
>AWNV01000097.1 GCA_000493965.1 Candidatus Aminicenans sakinawicola JGI OTU-1 | reverse complement strand
GGCGCTGCTTAAGATAAACACGCGGAGTTCCAGCAGAGCCGAGAAGATCGGGGAGGAAATGGCGTTAAAAATCTTAGTGGAGCGCAGACATGCCCTCAAATTCATCTTATCTTAATCTATTATCAGTCTTAAAACCAGTAGTTTAACCCGAGTGATATCTGGTAACCACTGAGGTCAAAAGGTTCAAAGCCCTCAAAGCCGAAATACTCATCTTCAGAAAAAGTGCCTTTTAATATGTTGTATTTGAACTCTGCCTCAATACTGATCCTATTCGCTATTGGCACCATGATTCCTCCAAGAACATGGTATCCTATCGAGATTCTACCATCTTCCCTGGAATCAACCGGGTAAATCGGGAAAATCGAAACCTCTTCTTCTGTGTCATACCATTCATCGTTGAAATCTACCCAATCTCCTTGGATCCGTACACTCCATAAGTAAACCCCAACACCCCCTCCTATATAAGGAATAAACCTTCCTCTTCTACCCATAGGAGTCAATTTCAACGAGAGTTGTATAGGAGTTATGGAAACAGTATAGACATGGCTCGGGACAAACTCTCCCTCATAAATATCCGGATAAGCCCAATCTCCATCATAGTCCTGGTAACCAACATATCCTAGATATACTCCAGATTTTTGTTTTGTATATCCGCCAATACTTAGAGTAAGGCTCATCTCTCTGGAAAGAAAATACTCATAACCGAAAGAAAAATTCGTATTCTGAAAGTTTACTTTACTAAAACTCATGTTTTCAAATTCCATCTCCCAGAGATCACTCTGTGCCCTGGGAATAAAATATCCCACTTTGAATGTAACAACATCCGAGAAAATAAAACCTGGGATGAAAAGAATCAATACCGTTAAAATAATTAAATGTTTCTTCATTTTATCTCTCCTCTGGTTTAAATCTCTGCAAAATCCATGCCAAAAAATCAATCCACCTTTTCAGGGGTAGCCAAATATAGTATTGTGCATAAAAAAGGTCAATTGTCCACTTCAATTATTAGAACAATGTTTATAGAATAAGCATCAGTCATAGTCAACCCTTTTAAATTTTAATTTATTTGCATTGCCGGTTCCGCTCATTTATTTTAATATAAATAGTATTATGCAGGCCCAAACACAAATCATAAGAGTCAACACTAAAATTATTGAGCCCGACAAGATAAAAATAATTACAGATATACTTAAGCAGGATGGTGTCATTATCTATCCGACGGATACATTCTACGGATTGGGAGCAAACTGTTTTTCAGAAAAAGCTGTCCAGAGAATCTTCCACCACAAAAAAAGAGAGCCGACAAGAGCTCTTTCTGTTGTGATTTCAGACTTTGGCATGGTAGAAAAAATTGCCACGGATATTCCTTCTATTTTTAAGCGCATTTCAGATGAATTCTGGCCGGGGCCTTTAACTCTGATTTTAAAAGCTTCAAATCATCTTCCCAGGGATTTATTGGGAAAGACAAAAACCATCGGAGTACGGCTGCCAGCCCTTTATTGGCTAAGGAAGCTTGTTAAAAAGGCGGGCTTCCCAGTAGCAGCAACAAGTGCTAATATCTCAGGAGGAGAGGAAACTAATGACCCTGAGAACGTTATAAAAACATTTCAGGGAAAAGTCGATCTTATTGTTGACGGCGGAAAAACTAAAGGGATACTGCCTTCCACAGTGTTGGATTTAACAACAGTAAAACCCAAAATCCTCAGGGAAGGAGTTGTTCCTTTTTCAAGGCTCAGGAAATATTTGGATTAAAAACGGATTTTAATCGTAATATAAAATTTTATTTACCTTACTTTACTCCCGGCAGGAATGTCTTCGGTAAAGAAAGGAATTACAGCTTTGCCTTCCAGCTCGCCCGCAAGTATCATCCCCTGAGATTCAATCCCCCTGATGACTGCTGGTTTCAGATTTGTAATAACTGTTAATTTTTTTCCAACAAGTTCCTCAGGAGAGTATTCCTGGGCTATCCCTGCCACCATCTGTCTTCTTTCAGTACCAATATCCACTTCCAGTTTCAAGAGCTTGTCAGTCCCTTCCACTCTTTCTGCCTTGAGAATCTCAGCGACTCTAAGGTCCAACCTTTTAAATTCATCAAAAGTGATTGTTTCCATCTTTTCCTCCTTGCCATGGTGAACATTCTGAGTTTTTTCTTTTATGAAATCTTTCAATTTGACCCTTGGAAAAATGGGTTCCGGCACTTTAATATGCTGACCAAGCACAAAATTCTCAAATTGAACATCTGAAAAGAATTCTCTATTTATTGGATTTTCTTCTCCGAGATAGTTCCATATTTTTTCTGCCGATTCCGGCATCACAGGAAACACAAAATAGGCTATAGCCCTCAAAGCTGCTGCAGCCTGGTATAGGATCCTTCCCAACCTCATTTTTTGACTCTTGTCCTTTGCCAATTTCCACGGCTCATTTTCAGCCAGGTATTTATTCACCGAATTTATATAAATCCAGATTTCTTCCAAGGCCTTATTTATAGCATAATTTTCGTAATGCCTGAAAACTATCTCCTTAACCGAATTAAACTCCAGACGGAGCCTTTTGTCCCTTTCATTCTCTTTGTCAATTTCTTCGATCCTTCCGCCAAAATAGTTCCCTATCATTGTCAAGATTCTCTGGACCAGATTCCCCAGGTCATTGGCAAGGTCAGAATTTACCCTGTGAATGAATCCTTCATGCGAAAAATTACCGTCAAGTCCGATAGGAATTTCACGGAGAAGAAAATAGCGTAAAGAATCGGCTCCAAATGTATTTAGGATGGAATGCGGGTCAAGGACATTGCCCCTGGATTTTGACATTTTCGTCTCATCTTTGAGCCACCAGCCATGGCCAACAACAGTTCTCGGGAGAGGAATTTCTGCTGCCATAAGAAATGCTGGCCAGAACACAGCATGGAACCTTAGGATATCTTTTCCAATAAGGTGAACATCCGCTGGCCAGAACTTCTTAAAGAGTTCTTGATTCCAGCCATATCCAATGCCGGTCACGTAATTATTAAGAGCATCGAACCAGACATAAATGGAATGCCCGGGATCATCAGCAACAGGAATCCCCCATTCGACTGTAGTCCGTGTAATGCTCAAATCCTTAAGGCCATGACGGACGAAGCTCACAACCTCATTCATGCGGCTCGGAGGCCTTACAAAAGCTGGATTCTTCTCATAAAAATCCAGCAGGATTTTCTGATAAGAAGAAAGCTTGAAAAAATAGCATTCTTCAGAGACAACACCGGCTTTTTCTTTGCAGTCAGGGCAGATTTTAACTCCTCCCTCTTCGAGTGGAATATCTTCAGACAGATAATTTTCACAGGACACACAATAGTATCCTTTATAAACTCCTTTATAGATGTCCCCTTTATCTTTCAATTTCTGAAAGATTATTTGAACTCCTTTTTCGTGAATAGGCTGCGTAGTACGAATAAAATAATCATTATTTATATTCAAGGCCTTCCACAGGCTTTTAAAACGCCCGACTACTATATCTGCAAGCTCTATGGGTTTTAATCCCCTTTCTGCAGCCGATTTCTCGACTTTCTGGCCATGTTCATCCGTACCTGTAAGGAAGAAGACTTCATATCCCGCAAGTTTCTTAAAACGGCTTATACTGTCAGCAATAATTGTTGTGTACGCATGACCGATATGGGGAACATCATTCACGTAATAGATAGGCGTAGTGATGTAAAAGCGTTTTTTAGAGTTCTCTTCCACCAGCCATCCCTCCTCTTATTAAAGTCATGGCTTCTGCGCGGGTTGCACTTTTAGTACGAAATGAGCCTCTAACGGCTGACGTAACCGTCATGGATTTTGGCTTTTTAGCTCCTCTCATTGACATGCACATATGTTCTGCCTCGATCACAACCATGACTCCAAGTGGGTTCATGGTCTCGTTTATCAGGTCAGCAATCTGTTTCGTAAGCCTCTCCTGGATCTGAAGCCTGCGGGAGAGTATCTCTACCACTCTTGCAATCTTACTGAGGCCGACGATGCGTCCTCCCTTGGGGATATAAGCCACATGAGCAACCCCTGCAAAAGGAAGAAGATGATGTTCACACATTGAATAGAGAGGGATATTTTTTATTAAAACCATCTCATCATGCTTTTCGCCCTGAATAACTTGAAGCTGCTCAGCAGGATCCTCATATATGCCTCCAAGTATCTCTTCAAACATACGTGCGACTCTTTCAGGTGTCTCTTGAAGACCGGCCCGTTTTGGGTCTTCACCAATCCCCTGCAAGATAAGTCTCACTCCTTTTTCGATATTCATAAGGTTCATTTCCTTCTCCTTGGTTTTTACAGCAAATTTTGACATATCCTTTTACTGAGGTTTTCCCATATTAATCTTTTTTTTACTCCTTTTTTATTCCAGAATACTCCTTTAAAACACGTTCTATAATATTCTTTAGCGGGATATGTCTCTTTTCTGCCAGCATCTGGCAGTCAGAAAATTCAGGCTGAATATTGACTTCTTTTCCATCTAGGATTGCAATTTTTATGGCAATTTCCTCTCCTAAAACTTTAACTTTAGTAGTTCTTCGCTCCAGAACTCTCCTTTCCACAGGAAAATATCGGACCCCTATAGAACTTGTTTCTTTAAAAACAGAATCTATCAAATTATCCATTTTATCAATCTCAGTCAGAACGGTTAATTTCGTTGCAAGCCTATTTTTCTTCATAATAACCGGAGTGAGAAAAACATCCAGGGCTCCCAGATTGAAGGCTTTATTTAAGAAGTCCGCAAGAATTTGTGGGTTAGAATCGTCTATATTTGATTCAATAAGATAAATTCTTTTATTTGCTTTAAATTCCTCACACTTTCCATAAAAGGCACGCAGGATATTGGGAAATTCGTGAAAATCACGGCTGCCTGCTCCATATCCTATCTTCTCATAGGTTATTTCAGGAAAAGCAATAAATTTCTTTGCCAGAGTCGAAACAATTGCGGCACCCGTCGGTGTGACAAGCTCTTCCTTAACCCAGGCAGAATATACCGGGATACCTTTCAAAAGCTCTCCAACTGCAGGAGGAGGAATAGGGAGAATTCCGTGTGCAGCCTTTACCCAACCTCGGCCTAAGTTCAGGGGTGATGCAAAAAACTCGCTTACATTAAGAACCTCTGCCATAAAACAGCAGCCGATTATATCTATTATTGCATCATCTGCGCCTGCCTCATGGAGGCTGGTCTCATTGAAGTTGCGGCCGTGAACATGTGATTCAGCATCAAAAAGGTTCTTAAAAATGGCCTCAGCATTTTTTTTAACTGACTGTGAAAAAGTACTCTTATCAATTATTGTTTTAATATCAGCCCATTTCCTATGGATATGCTTTTTTCCTTCGACAAGAACATTTACTTTTAGCCCCCTGAGAGAAGCTCTTTTCGTATCCTCTACTCGAATTTCTACAGGAAGCCCTAATTCCGCCATTTTCCCTTTGAAAAGGTCTACTGACACACCTAGATCAAGAAGTGCTCCCAGAATCATATCTCCGCTGAGACCGGAGGATGCATCAAAATAAATAAATTTCATTTGAGGCTTCTCCTTTCTATTCCAGATGGCTTATGCTCATCTGGCCTTTCTCTGGACAATAGGATAACGGAATTAACGATAAAACTCAAATATCAAAGTTTAAACTCGCTTCATGGCATCTTCCGTTTTCCAGGCTAGGTGCACATTATTGCGATGAACCTTGACTTGATTTAATATAAATTATATATCAATAATTTAACTCAGTTAGTACATGATGACCGTTTGCAATATAAGTCATATTTGAGAGACTATAGTTAAGAGGAGGAGAAATGACGGCCCAAATAAAAAGGAAGCTTCCTTCAGCAGGGATAGGAATCCTTGGGGGGACAGGCCTTTATGAAATTGAGGGGATTAAGGCTATCGAAGAAGTCAAACTTAAAACTCCTTTTGGAAACCCCTCGGGTCCTTACATTCTAGGCCTTCTGGAAGGGAAAAAAGTTGCATTTCTCAGCCGCCACGGCATGGGGCATCATATCCTTCCTTCAGAAATTAATTACAGAGCTAATATATACGGATTTAAAATACTTGGGGTTGAAAGGATTATCTCTGTCAACTCAGTTGGCTCTCTAAAAGAGGAAATTAAACCTC
Source organism: Candidatus Aminicenans sakinawicola JGI OTU-1 (assembly GCA_000493965.1). GTDB lineage: Bacteria > Acidobacteriota > Aminicenantia > Aminicenantales > Aminicenantaceae > Aminicenans > Aminicenans sakinawicola. Next base: position 2,495 of record AWNV01000097.1, on the reverse strand, counting down.
GCGATATCGTATTGCCTGATCAGTTTTTCGACAGGACAAACATGAGGAGAAACTCTTTTTTCGGTGAAGGAATTGCAGCCCACATCAGCTTTGCCCACCCTGTTTGCCCTGAGCTGTCCTCTGCTCTTTTCAATGCAGCTAAAGAGCTTGGCTTGAAAGCTTATAGAGGAGGCACTTACATTTGCATCGAAGGCGCTTGTTTCTCAACCATAGCCGAGTCCCATATCTATCGTTCATGGGGATGTGATGTTATCGGCATGACCAGTGTCACAGAGGCAAAATTGTGCAGGGAAGCTGAAATTTGCTATGCAACAATGAATCTTGTCACTGACTACGATGTCTGGCATGCATCCGAAGAGACGGTTTCAGTGAAGATGATTCTCGAGAATTTATCTTATAACATCCACAACGCCAAAGAAATAATCAAAAAGGCCATTGCTGATATTCCGTCTCAAAGAGGCAGACAATGTGAATGTGCTAATGCCCTCGAGAACTGCATAGTGACCAGGGAGAATATTATTCCTCAGGAGACAAAAGAAAAACTGAAGTTTATTATAGGGAAATATATAAATATTTAAGAAGGAAAATATCGTGAGTTTAGTAATTGTCGGTTCTGTGGCTTTTGATACAATCGAGACCCCCAAGAGCAGAAGAGAAAGAATAGTCGGAGGTTCCTGTTCTTACTCCTCACTGGCTGCAAGTTTCTTTACAAATCCAAAAATCGTTGCTGTTGTGGGAGAGGATTTTCCATCAGAGGTAATCGAATTTTTCAAGGCTAAAGGTATTGACACACAAGGGTTGGAAATTAAATCAGGGAAGAGTTTCCACTGGGAAGGCCGCTACGGTAATGACCCTAACATAAGGACTACTATCAGAACCGAGTTGAATGTGTTCAAAGATTTCAAGCCTCAACTACTCCCAGAGTACAGGAGATCCGATATTATTTTTCTAGGAAACATAGATCCAGACCTTCAAGAGGATATTCTTGCTCAAGCCCAAAATCCCAGGCTCACAGCCATGGATTCCATGAATTTGTGGATAGAGAACAAACCAGAATCACTCTTAAGAATCCTGAAAAAAATAGATGTTTTTTTTGCAAACGATGAAGAGATCAAGATGCTTGCTCAAGATCTGAATTTGATAAGAGCAGGCAAAAAACTTCTCGAACATGGACCGTCTCTCATCGTCATAAAGAAAGGTGAACATGGAGCACTGCTTATAGGTAAGGATTATGTTTTTGGAGTCCTGGCCTATCCATGTGAAGAAGTCGTAGACCCGACCGGCGCAGGAGATAGTTACGGCGGCGGGTTTCTAGGATATCTGGATAAAGTACAATCTTTCACCGAGAAAGATATACGCAAAGCAGCCGTATTCGGAAGTGTAATGGCTTCTTTTGCTATAGAGGATTTTGGCATTGAACGCTTTAAATCTCTGTCTATTCAGGAGATAGAAAAACGCTTTTCCGATTTTAAGAAGCTTGTTTCTTTCTAGTCTTTTTTTGCAGAATGTTACCGGGAATTATCAGGAGGATAAAATGAACAAAAAAAAATGCCAGTAGAGCCATTTAAAATAAAAGTGGTTGAAGCAGTACAAAAAACTTCAAAGAGCGAACGTAACGAACTTCTTCAAAAAGCAGGTCTGAATGTCTCCAATATTCCGGCTGGGCTCTTTCAGTAGCCCTCTACCGAGGATCCGGTATAAGAAAGGTAGAAATAGGCGGTGTGATGTTTGCAGAAAAAGACGAAAAAACCGGGAAAGAAATTTTCCCTAAATTGGAATTGGTTCGTCTGGCTATACCGAGACGTGTTTATACTATATCCCACATTCAATATGTTGCTGATGCTCTTATTAATCTCTTTAAAAACAGAGAAAATATCAAAGGACTAAGGATTGTTTATCAAGCCCCACATCTGAGACATTTCACGGTAAGGATGGAGGAATGCTAGTCTATTTAATTCGATAGAACCACATCATAGGGAGCCATAGTTGATGTGCATAGGGAATCTTCTTATGATTTACAAAGACATCCATAGATTCCCACTGATGGATAAGGTTAAACAGATTGAAAAGATCTTCAACGTTTTCTGGCATGTAAGTTGCTGAATGTCGGATCCACTCGCCGCTTCCTTCTTCCTTATATGCAGAATTTTTCCTGGCAAGCTTAACTGCCTTATCATAATTTGCAGAAGTCTTGTACCCAAATTCCAGTGTTATTTTGAATTTTCTCGCCTGAGTATCCGGATGGAGTATTTCGTCCAGTTTATCCTTTGCGGCTTGATCAACAGAACTCTCATTTCTATCATTCATATGAATGTCTCAACTCATGATTGATTGTTTTTTTATATGATATACACCAGTTTTTGTCAATCTAATATCATGAATTATTCATAAAGAATGCCGATAGAATTAATATAATACCGAATAGCAGATGAATTTGAGGGGATGGAGGAAGCGACATTAAAAGATTTAGCCTTTACGAGTCGATCTTCGAGGGA
>AWNV01000096.1 GCA_000493965.1 Candidatus Aminicenans sakinawicola JGI OTU-1 | reverse complement strand
ATTTGGGGGAAAGAACACTGAAGATTTTCTTCGCCGAGCAATTCAGCTCGAGAAAGAGTCTATTGTTCAATATAGAGACCATATCAGTCATATAGACCACAAGAAAGTTGTTGAGGTCCTCAAGGTCATCCTTTGGGAAGAAGAGAAACATTTAGAAGCATTTGAGGAGTTGCTTAAGGATTTAAAAGAAGAAAAAAATTAACTTCACCTGGGAGATTGATAGCTTGGATACTGTAAATGAACAATATCCTCAAAGACAGAAATTCAAGTTACTATTTTATCGAATTCTTTAAGGCAAAACCTTGATTTTTTTTATTGGGTTTAAAGGTTTTTTTCTATTCTTACGATTCTAAAGCGAAATGTTTATAAACATTTTGGCGGCATTCGTACTCCTCTATAAATCGCTCAAAGTGTGGAAAAGCCCGAAGGCGGGCAGCGAAGTATGGCTGTCTTTACTGCTATGCAAATCCGTTGATATAGTCGGGATTTCGATTTAAATCCCCAGGGAAAGTCGTTCGGCCAGGGCAGGAGGCAGCTTTGCCTTTAAGATTTTTTCCTGTGCTTCCTCTATATTATATTCCAGCCTGAAAAAGCGGACTTTTTTTACCTTTGAGTCGTAAATTGCGCATGCGGCGCGTGTGTTCCTGTCCCGCGGCTGTCCTAAGTGTGGATTCGCTCGGATAAAGTGTTCTGATTGTGGGAGAGAAAAATTAATAATGTTTTCCTGCAAGACCCGCGGATTCTGCCCCTCTTGTCATGCCAAGCGTCGTGAGGAATGGGGTGACCTCTACTTTGATAACGTTTTATTCAGGCCAAGTCACTGAAATTTCCNCTTTCCTGAATGTTTTTCATTGACTGGACATGTTTTTCTGTTTATCATTTTCAATGAAGCAGCTCAGAGGGTGAAAATTTGATGAAATTAAGAGAAAATCGTAAGTTTAAAAAAAAGAAATTCCTTCTATGATTCTCTTTTTTATTCCTTCAACTCTCGGTTTTTTAAACCATCCTTCTATCCGTGCCCTTAACAATAATGATAAGTCCGCACACACTCTAACATCAGGTCTCGGCTCCTTAACCTATACCAAGAACGCAACCCTCATCGGTCCGTTAGGAATTTCCTGAAGGCAGCCGATTCGTTTTTTTATCATCATCTTTTATATGGGATATAAGGACGGTTCTCTTTTAACATCCGAAAGATGATAGTCAACATACGCCTTGCTGCAGCAACCTTTGCAGGATTTGGACCTTTCCTCTTTTTTAATTTATTATAAAAACATCTCATATCAAAATCAGCCTTAAGGGAAGGCCAAACAGCTTCTACCGCAGCCCATCGCAGCCAGCGGTTGCCTTGCTTAACGATCTTGCCATGATAAGTCCTTCCCCCTGAGCTGTGGGTAGAAGGTATAACCCCAGCATAAGAGTGAAACTTGGAAACTTCAGAGAATCTCTCAATGTCTGCTATCTCAACTGCTGTCAATACGGATAAAAACACTCCGTAACCTGAAATAGTGTGGATAATCCTTGCCTCAGGCATCTCTTGATAAAGCTTCTCAACTAATCCGTTTGTCTATTTCTTCCTCTCCTCTAAATGATTGAAAGTCTTTAAAAGAGCAGAAAGCAACTTTTTGTCTGTATCAGGTAAATTCAATGTCTTAAGAAATTTTACTCCACTTCCGGTAAAAAGATTCTTCTTCCGAGAAACCTTATCCCTGAGTTCCTCTCCTTGCTGGGCTAAAAGCGCTCGTATTTTGTTCTTTGTCCTTGTGGTACTGCCTACATAAAATGCCCTCTGACGTAAAATCCGCTGATAACCCCGATTCTCACGACTGCGTTTATAGACCGCAGGAATTAAATCCGTACGCAGTAAATGAGCCAGCATGAAAGAGTCACGCTTATCTGTCTTTATCTTCGCTTTGGCTATAGCTTTCACCTGCAGAGGATGGGCAATAGTAACATCAATGCTTAATTCATCCAGAAGATCTACCATGGTATAGCTCGAGCGGCCGGCTTCAATAACTGCTTTAACCTCACCGCTGCAATCAAGAAACCTCTCCAGCTCTGAGCGGAAGTTTGCCACCCTTCCGGATTTGAGTTTTTTTCCCTTCTCATTAAGCATTGTGATGTGTGAGTATTGCTTGTGATGGTCAATTCCCATATAATTCATTGGTGCACCTCCATTTTTTAGATTTGACCTTGCGGGTAGTCTATCATACAATCGACTCCCGCAGGAGGTGCATCACATCATCATGTTACCTATTCATAAATTATCTCACCATGGCATTATTCTTTTTAACTGCTTGGCACGAGAGCGGCTGAGAGGCAACTCCGTGCCATCAGTTAAAATAAGGCGTTGACTCCCGGAGAACCAAGGTATTATCTCTTTTATCCTGGAGAGATTAACAATGGCACTTCGGTGGCAACGAAAAAAAATCTCAGGATTAAGCCTCTTCTCCAATTGGGTGAGGGAGCAATTGACAAGATGGTGAGTGTCTTTACTGTGGGCGTAAATTAATTCTCTGTCTGCCTCAAACCAATCTATTTCTTCTACATTGAGCACTGAAATCTTCTTGCCTGTCTTCACCCCCAATTTTTCCAAATAGTAGGTTTTTTGACTTAAAGTGGTAAAAAGCTGTTCCAGTTTGGGTAAGTAACTCCTTTTTTCTTTTATAATTTGAGTTGTTTTCTGAAGTGCTTGATTAAATCTTTCCTGACTGAAGGGCTTGAGAAGATAATCAATAGCGTTTATTTCAAAAGCATCAATGGCGTACTTATCATAAGCTGTAGCGAAAATACAAAGAGGGGGCACATTCACTGTTTGTAATACCTCAAAGCCATTGAGCTTTGGCATCTGGATATCAAGAATTAACAAATCGGGCTTTTCCTCTTCAATCATGACCACTGCCTGAGCTCCATCTTTGGCTTCACCAATTATCTCAAATTCTTTGAAAGGAAGGAAAAATTGCTTTACTCTCTCTCGCGCTAAGGCTTCATCGTCAACAATTAGTGTTCTAATCTTCATCAGGCTATCCTTTTTGAGGAAGAGTGATGGTCACCAGCACTCCTTGAGGTGTTCGATTTTCAATGTGAAGCAAATCCTCTCTCCCATAAATGTTTTTGAGCCTCTCGGCAATATTTTTCAATCCAGTTCCCTGTAAAAATAGTTTTGAAAATATATGGTCAGGAATTCCCGGCCCATTGTCTTCAATTTGTATCTTTATTAATTCCTTCTCCTTATGAGCCATAATCTTTATTTTCCCTTTTTCTGAACTTTCAGAAATTCCATGCTTTATGGCATTTTCTATGACGGGCTGGAGGAGTAAACTGGGAATTAAAGTATCTACAATTGAAGGAGAAATTTCTTCTTCCACCTTTAACTTCTCACCGAAACGCGCTTTTGCAATCCTTAAATATGTAGCAATGAATTCCAATTCCTTCTTAAGAGAAACACTCTCCTTTTCAGAGGCATGGAGAATATAACGATACATCTCTGCCAGATCCTCAGCGGTCTTTTCCGCTTGAGCCGGATTGAGTCGAGCTAAAGCTGCAATAGTATTGAGTGTATTAAACAGGAAATGAGGATTGATTTGGGCTTTGAGTGCTTTGAGCTCTGCTTTGATAGCTGCCTCTTTAGCCTCTTTTTCCTTAATGATTCTTTTTTGAGCTTCTTCATAATAATTGGCGGCATAATCAATACTGACAAAGATGGTAGTGGCAGAAAGACTAATCAACATGACAAAAAAGAAATTAGTAAATCCATCAGTTGAAGAAGGGAGGAAAGAAATCCCTAACAAAAGCTTTATTAGCAATATAGCCGCTATCGCAGCCAAGAAAGCAACAAGCCAGCTAAGGCTGAGATCGCGCACAAGCAACTTCTGGACTGAGGTGGTTTTTAATCGGGAGATAAACACGTGATGAACTAACTCTTCAGAACCCCAGACAAAGAATGTAAAGATTAAGGTAATAGCGCAGGTCAGTACTAATTGCCCACTAAAGGTGGTTATTACGAGACCGAGAGCTAAACCAAAGAGAAAGCTTTTGACCATCCATCTGAAAAATTGTTTCACTAACTACTCCATTTCTAATTTACTAATAATTTGCCTCAACCTGTCAAGCATTCCTATTAAGAAGATTCCTAATGATCAGAAAACTTCACTGTAATTTTCATATTTTCTAATAATAAAATCTTATTCCCGATGCAAGAGAATGTCCGACCGTGAGTTCTCCAAATTCATTCATTTCCCTTGAAGTTGCCGCTGGTATATATTGGTGGGGTGCATGTCTGAATCAATCAGCGATATCTATATTTATATAATTTGCTTCTTTTAGTATTATTTACCACATGATATATATATTTTAAGGCTAGTAATTAAATACCAAGTTTAGGAATAATATAAAACAAATTATTCAAACCGTCCACTCCTGAGTGTACAAATACAGAGGGGATTAAATTTCTTGTTCTTTCCCAGAGTACTCCAAACATGATTCCAATAAATGTCTGTAAAAAGAATGCTCTGCAAAAAGCTTCTGCGATTGTTGTTCCAGGGTACCATTGCATAATACCCTGAACATGACCTAAACCAAAAATAAATGAAGTAATTAAAACACCGCTAACACTTGATTTCAGTAAATATGAAACCCTTGTCTGGATGAATGCTCTAAATAAAAATTCTTCAGAGAAGCCTGACATCAGGAAATAATAAATGAAAGATGAAAATAGTCCGATTCCAATCTGCGGGGAACTATATTTTCCACTAAGAATTTCACTACCTGTATTACCAACAAAAAAAGCACTTGGAATAGCCAATGCCAGAAAAACAATAAAACCGACCCAAAGATTTTTTTTCCAGTCTTTTCTTATTAAGCCCATAGATGCCAGTGAATTTTTTCGGAACTTCAAAAACAGAAAAGGTAAACCTAAAAAAATTATTGTTTTCTTTATAATGAGTCCAATATTCCATTTATCTCCAAAATCAATTTTTGGCAAGGGGAGATAATCCCAGATAATAAGAATCAGGAGCCCTAATATAAGTTCCAGCCCTGGTCTTTTAATTTCAATATCTGAAATTTTTATTTTTTTTGTTAGATCAATTATCAGCCAGCAAAGAAATAAAAGACCAATGCTTAAACCCATATAAGGCAATGCATTTTTTGGATCATTTAAGAAAACTAACACAAGTGCAAAAATGTATATTGCGATAAAACCTAATACTATGGGTGATTTAAAATCTTCCCTTTCAAAAAATCTTTTTTGATTTTCCATTTTTAACCTCCATACTCTCTTCAATAAAAAAAACTGTGTAATCCTATAAAGAAAAATAAGGTTCCACTAACAATAGCAAACATTTGAGCAATCCAGCGAAGCGGTTCATATTTGGAAAAAGAGCTAAGGAAGAGAAATGGAAAAAGAAATACAGTGGTGGCTATAAAGAATCCCAGAAAAAAAAGAATTCCCTTGAGAGGATGACCGAGATTCAAACTATACGTCATGGCCAGAAGAAATGGTGGGCACACATGAAAACCAGTGAAAAAGCCTATAAGTACAGGGAATTTCTTTTTAGGAAAATATCGTTTCAGAAAAACACACCGGTGCGGCCAGCCCGTGAAAAGCCCATAGGAAATGAGGAGAAGAGATAAGGCTAAAATGGCTATTCCTGATAAAATATTTATTACCGGATGGTCCAATTTCTGCCCTATAAGACCGAGCATGGCACCAAAACTAGTATAGGCCACTAGTCGACCACAAGAGAATTCAAAAAGAAGGCGCACTCTGGAGGGAAGAGGACTCTGATAATCAGCACACATGAGGGAAAAAAGGAAGGGTGAGCAGTATCCGAAGCACACAACTCCACTGGAAAGTCCTAATAGCATCCCTTTCACTATCAATGTAACAGTTCTTTGGCCTTCTTAGCCTCTGTGGAATCAGGAGCAATTTCAATCACCTTCTGCAAATTTTCTTCTGCTTTCTTTGGGTTATCCTTTCTCTTCCAGGCAATTCCTAACCCGAAATAAATATTGGCCAAAACTTCCTTTGAGAATAATTTTGGTTTATTTTTGTGCAGTGAGAGGAGATGCTCAAAATCATTAATAGCCACATCAAGCTTCTGAAAGAACTCAGGTAAACCTAAGGAATTCTGAGCTCGAATCATTCTCACCATGATATCATCCGGAGCCAGCTCTACTGCCTTGTCCATCTTTTTAGTTCCATTATTGACAAATTTCACCTTATTAAAAGGTAATGAAACATATTTTCCTTTTAGAGTTAAGAGACTTCCGTACCAGCAATAAGCCTGGGCATTCTTTGGGTCGATGTCCAGGAGCTTTTTAAATACCTCCTCACCTTTTTGAACACCTTCTTTATTTCCTTCCTGAGCTAATGAATGATAAAGAATGCCCAGATTTAAGAGATATTCTTCGTTCTCCGGCTCATTCTTTACCTTTTTCTCAAGGATTTCAATTTGAGCATTGAGATCACTATTTTGTGCTAACGACATACTAATGACACACATAGCCATTAAAATAAGACTAACAATTTTTCTCATACCAACCTCCATAAAAAATTAAAGTGATGATTAATACTACAAAAATGAGTATAATTTTTGAGCTGTCATTTTAATATTTGGTGTTTAACTTTTGATTTATATCCGGTTTTTCTTGATTAACGTCCATTTCCTTGATAGGTATTTTTTCAGCCACTTTTTTCATCCAGTCTCCCTGATAATTAAAGAAAAAAGTGGGGATAAGCCATAATAAAAACAAAGCGTAGAGGGAAATGAAAACTGAGCGAACAACAATCCAGACGGTTTTTTTACAATATCTCTTCATGGTAAATCTCCTCATTAAAATAATAGTGTTCCTTTAGTAAATAGGTGATAAATTCGAAGCATGCTTTCAGGAACAAAGCTGCTAGAGATAATCGCTCCAAAGAGTAACGCTCCGAACACAAAGAGAGTCCTGGCATCCAAAATTTCCTCAAAGAACCTGACAGGCCAGACCAAAATCTTCTGTTGAATTTTAGAAGATAACACTCTACTTTTAGCTGAAAAGGGAATCCCTAATAGGCAGTAATCGATCGCTCCTGTAGGACATTCATCCATGCATTTGCCACATCGAGTACAGGTAATAGATACTTTTCCATTTTTAATTGCCATTACTGGACAGACTCTTTCGCACTTTTTGCAGTTAAGGCATTTTTCTTTATCTATTTTTACTCGATAGGGATTGACTAAACCCACAATTGACTGGAGAGCTCCCAGAGGACAAAAGGTGGCACAATGAATTCTTTTCTTGCTCAAAAGAGGAAGAATAAAGAGCAGTCCCATGCCAAGGGTAATAAAAATGATTGCCTGAAGATAAGTGGTTAAGTCAGTGATTTCCACATATTCGGTCACTAATTTCAGCGGACATAGCCAGTCACAATAGACAGGAGACATGACCAGAAAGGACCAGATAACAACAAGAATAAGCACAGCAAAAGAAAAATAGTGCCACTTAGGATTGATGCGTTTAGCCGGGATTTTTGCTTTATGGAGAAGTTTGGAAAAACCCTCATCCAACCCACCGAAAAAGCATCCCCAACTGCACCATCCCCTGCCTAAAGTAATTACTGCTACCAGCCACATAAAAAAAATCGGTAAAAAGCCTCCGTAGGGTCCTCCAAATAGTTTGGTGGGAAAAATGAGTGTTTGCTTTACCACCGCCGGTAAAATGAGTTGAGGTATAGCTACCGGACAGAGAGGGACTTCCAAATTTTCAATTGTCTTCTGAGTCAGAGCCATTCCTCCTCTCTCTTCAATTAAATGACTAATAAAAGAGATTACAAAACTCATGGCATAGATCACGAAAAAGAGTGACCGGTAGCGAGATACCTTTCCTGTTTTGAAAATCATAAAAGTAACCACCAGCAGAAAAAGAGTGTAAATAGTGCTGGTAATCAGCATGGGAGGATTGGGAATATTTAAGGCAATAATAAACGTAGAGAGCAAAAGGAGCATGAGAAAGGTTAAAAAAATACTGGTAAAAAGTGATTTTTCAAATCCATTGGGTACATCTTCTTTCATATGGATAATATAGTGAGTAGTTTATAAGAGAAGCAAAGCAATTCTCACCACTGGTCGAAAAAGGTGATAAATGGTAATATTTTTGGTTGAATGGCAGGGATTTTTTTGTCTTTAACATCGACTCGCTTCTTTGCTATGATTTTTGGTAACCATGTATTAATACCCAAAAGCACATTGTGAGGAGGTATGGAATGTCAAAAACCGAAAAGAATTTAATGGATATTTTTGCTGGCGAGTCTCAGGCCAATAGAAAATATTTAGCCTTTGCTAAAAAGGCAGAACAGGAAGGGCTTGAAAAAACAGGATCATTTTTATCTTTGTTTGCGAGTAGATTCCTCATTTCAGCTCAGTTGTTTTTTCTATTTTTACGATTCTAAAGCGAAATGTTTATAAACATTTTGGCGGCATTCGTACTCCTCTATAAATCGCTCAAAGTGATGGAAAAGCCCGAAGGCGGGCAGCGAAGTATGGCTATCTTTACTGCTATGTAAATCCGTTGATATAGCCGGGATTTCGATTTAAATCCCCAAGGAAAGTCGTTCTGCCAGTGCAGGAGGCAGCTTTGCCTTTAAGATTTTTTCCTGTGCTTCCTCTATATTATATTCCAGCCTGAAAAAGAAGACTTTTTTTACCTTTGAGTCGTAAATTGCGCATGCAGCGCGTGTGTTCCTGTCCCGCGGCTGTCCGACCGAGCCCGGGTTGATAAGATACCTCACACCCCTCTCGATTTTCAGCTCGTTATAGTTACCCGTAAGATAACCTGGTGCTGGGCATAGTATCCAATAGAAGTCTTCTTGCCGATTTTAATCATAAAAGTAAACAGCAGTTTACATCTTTTAACTTCTACCTAAAGACTAGCTTAGCTGCTTACAGGGGAATACAAGGCAGCTAACGCTTCTGGCGTGTTTCTTGAATCACAATCTCTGCCATGAGCAG
>AWNV01000095.1 GCA_000493965.1 Candidatus Aminicenans sakinawicola JGI OTU-1 | reverse complement strand
GTTATCTTACGGGTAACTATAACGAGCTGAAAATCGAGAGGGGTGTGAGGTATCTTATCAACCCGGGCTCGGTCGGACAGCCGCGGGACAGGAACACACGCGCTGCATGCGCAATTTACGACTCAAAGGTAAAAAAAGTCTTCTTTTTCAGGCTGGAATATAATATAGAGGAAGCACAGAAAAAAATCTTAAAGGCAAAGCTGCCTCCTGCACTGGCAGAACGACTTTCCTTGGGGATTTAAATCGAAATCCCGGCTATATCAACGGATTTACATAGCAGTAAAGACAGCCATACTTCGCTGCCCGCCTTCGGGCTTTTCCATCACTTTGGATACCACAGAAAAGAGAGATTTCCTTTTGGAGGGACAGAAGCAAGAATCGGATTCAGGTTTTATTTTTAGGATGAGAAAAAGAAAAATAGGGGATGGGCCGCAGCATTTTATTCATAATCAGTAAGTTTCATTAAATATTACTCCGAAAAACCGGCTTAAATGAGAATTTGATGGGGGTGAAATCGTGTTTTAGATAGATTTTTCTATGATTGAAAATCTTTTATTTGGCAATTTTACCCCCTCAAAATGCGATTTAAGCCCTTATTTTAGCCCTAATAAATGATTTATCTTGTTGATTAAGTTGTGATTAACGAGGCCCGTCCCCCATTTTTTGGTCAATTCATAGAGCGGGGACAATATCCTGAACCTCATTTGATTTTGATGCACTATTGGTGTAATTTTATATAAACAACTAAAATATCATAACTGCAAGTTGGAAACCCGATTATGCCATTAATGCCGATATTGGCAGTAGAATATATGTTAGGCATAAACCATAAAAATAGGAGGATTTAAAATGAAGATTAAAATTCTATTTACTATCGTAATATTCTTGTTTATTGGCACATCCAATTTAGTTCAGTCCCAAGAGACTCAAAATTCAAAAAGGAAAAAACTTACCATTGATGACGTCATGAACTTAAAACAGTACCATGTTGATGGTGCCCTTACTGCGAAATACACAGACGTAACCGTTGAAGAGGTGCGACAAATAATTGATGAAAATGTTGAAAAAGCAGCTAGACAATTTGGTTTTGTAGGAAAAGCATACAATTGTGGAGCTTTGGATGATCTTGGCAAGTTATATGGCAATAAAGACAATAGACTAAATCTGGAAGAAGTATTGTCATTAAAAAGTGTCGATGTATATAGAGCAGTTCTATTGAATATAAATAAGAGAATGTCGGTTGATAGTATAAATACACTTGAAGAGAGTGAAGCTATAGCATTGGGAGTTCAAGCTTTGGGCGAAAAACTCTCGAAGGTAACTGATAAAAGAGATCCTTGTGGTCTAGACCAATTCCGGACAAATGTGCCATCGGGAGATTCTCCATATGTCAAAATCAATAATACCTGTAGGGTTTTCAAATTTCTCTTGGAGGCGCTGGATAATCAACATGTCAATGTTCGGGTAGAAGCCATAAGGTCGATTGGTAATCTCGAGCCCAGGAGCATCATCAAACCTCTTATCACTACCCTTTCAGACAAAAGTATTGATGTGAGAAAAGAAGCTGTAGAGATTCTTAAAAAAGTAACGGGAGAAGATTTCGGTATGGATTCCACAGCTTGGTTAAATTGGTGGGAGAATAGAAAACAATAGATGGAATATTACAGTCGGTGCCATTTTACTTTTTAAAAGATAGGAAATTCCTTTTTGTGCTTGCGACAAATCTCTCGCAATTTTTTCTAATTACCGCCCACTTACCTACTAAAATAAGATTATCACATCTAAACCGACAAAGTAAAAGACTCAACAAGTGGCACAATTCAAGCAAAACCTACAAACCGATAAGTTCAAGATAGACTTCTCCATGGGATCAGCAAAAAGCAGCCAAGAAAGCCCTTATAAATATTCCCCACTTTCCTCGGCTGCCATCAGGAGTTCCTGTTGGACAACTTGTGGCGGAGGCGGCCGTTCAGCGTCAAAAGTCAGTTCGAGATGGCGGATGATCTTGTCGATGGCCTTGGGATCTTCGATAAATGAGATAATTTTCATCTGCCCCCCACAGGAAGGACAACGCAGCGGATCCACTTCGAAGACCTTCCTTATCATCCCGGCCCAGCCTCTAGAAGGCACAAATGGAGTATCATCTTCAATGATAAGCGGAGGAGAGGAAGCCGCTCCGGCCTTGCGCATCTTCCCCCTGTGGGCATTAGAATAGAGGCCGTAGTATCGGACCATGACCTGACCTTTGTCGGGAATGTGGGAAGTGACTCTGGCGATGAATTCCAGATAGTCTATCGACTCCTCTTGGGATCCATGCTTGTCATACTGATACCGAACCATCCCTCCCGTCTCATCGAAGTACAACCGCTTTAAGCTCAGCAGGGGCCGGATCATGTATTTGCCGACTCTCTCTGCCTCTCTCTTGGTCTGAGCTCTGACCCTGCTGTGGGCATTGAATCCTGTGTGGCGCCAGCAAAGAATTTTCTGCACTACGGGAAGACCGATGAGCTTTTTCCGGACAAGCAGAGAGAAGACCTCATGGGTGAAAAGATCGCAGATGATCCCATCATGAAAAGGGAAGATACGATGAAAAACTCCATCCGGGGCTCTCCCTCCTTCTGTAACCAAAATATGGATATGAGGATGGAAGTTGATGCGGTCTCCGAAGGTCTGGATCACAGCCACCATCCCCGGCATCAATGCATGGCCTGAGACAGTCTTGAAGTATTTCATCAGTGCTTGAACCGCAGCTAAGGAGAGGGAGGAAAGAAGAGATCGCCTGAAGCGGAAGAACAAACGAAGCATTTTTGGGATGGTGAAAACGACCTGTCGATGGGCAACATCCAGCAGAAGCTCCTCCCGCATCCATTCTCCCCACTCCTCACAGCGTTTAGCATGGCAGGAAGGACAAAATCCGCGTGTCTTGCAGGAAAACATCAGCAGCCGCTCCTGCCCACAGTCGGGACACCGGATGCGGGCAAAGCCGCACATCGGATTGCCGCAGTCGAGATATTTCTCAACGACATCCTGAATCACAGGACGGAAATACCCATACGCCTTCTCGAACCGAACTTCATATTCTTGTAGAAACTGCTCGAAAGAATGAAAAAGCACCCGATAAAAAACAGAGTGTTCCGGATGCCGCTCGCTGTAGATCCCTGCCATTGCAGCAGAGATGTATCAGGAAATGGACCAAAAAGCAGAAAAGAGCCTTAAAGACCTGTTAAGTCTGGGAGGCTTCGGTTAAAAATAAGACTATCTTAGTAAATATGTAACCGGATGTTGACGATGGAGGGATATTTTGACAACCATAGATGTCGATATCGTCCGGTTTGATGAACATGTGATGTACATGCTTAATCATGCCGAAAAGAGTTACAGAGAAATAGCCCTTGGCGAGGATAATAATATATTTTCCGCTTTAATTGCCGGTTCCGGTCAATCGGGGGAGGATACGGCCGGTGCCCAAGAAATGATGAAAAAATTCTCCGGAATGATGAAGCCCACTGGCAGCGTGACAGAGACAGGCGAGAGCCAAAAAATAAAGAGCTGGAACTGCAAAAAATACGACATGGAAATGAACATGATGGGGATGACAACAACCGGGGAAATATGGGCGACAGAGGATATAAAAATGGACTACGAGCTGTACCGGAACCTCTCCAATTCCTTTGTTGGCATGATAGGCCTCACGACGGGGATGGAAGATTGGATGGAGGAGATGAAAAAAATAAAAGGCATTATTGTGCAGCAGGAATCCACCATGTCCATGCCCTTGGGGTCGGAGATGAAATCTTCCATAGAGCTTTTGGAGGCTTCAAATAAGCCGGCTCCGGCAGGAACATACACAGTTCCTGAGGGATACGACAAACAGAAATAATTCCACAGAAGGCCTCATGGAGCATCGGGCTCTGAAAAGCATTTCCTGAAGGGAAAAAAAAGCCTATCGAATGCCCCAGGTGTCAAACCAAAACAACCAAAAAAGTATAGAGGCGGAAAATCTGGCCAGCAAGTGGCTCCAGACAGGCGATTCTTGGTTGAAAAAGGCACGTATTGAATAAGACAAGAGGAGTGATAGGAATTTGGTTTTTTGTTCATGACAATCTCCGCTCAATTTCATCAAATTTTCACCCTTTGAGCTGTATCATTGAAAATGATAAAAAGAAAAACATGTCCAGTCAATGAAAAACATGCAGGAAAGGGGAAATTTCAGTGACTTGGCCTGAATAAAACGTTATCAAAGTAGAGGTCACCCCACTCCTCTCGCCGCTTGGCATGACAAGAGGGGCAGAATCCGCGGGTTTTGCAGGAAAACATTAGAAATTTTTCTCTCCCACAATCAGAACACTTTATCCAAGCGAATCCACACTTAGGATTGCCGCAGTCCAGATACTTGTCAACCACTTCCTCAACAATGGGNCGGAGATAACCATACTCACGCTCAAATCTTGACTCATAAACCTTAAGGAAGCTGTCAATGTGATGGAAAAGCACACGGTAAAACACCGTCCTCTCCGGATGACGCTGACTATATACTCTGCTCATGGCAGAGATTGTGATTCAAGAAACACGCCA
>AWNV01000094.1 GCA_000493965.1 Candidatus Aminicenans sakinawicola JGI OTU-1 | reverse complement strand
GCCTGAATAAAACGTTATCAAAGTAGAGGTCACCCTTGGTCCCTGATCAATGACTTTGGAGTTTCATATATATTCTGATTTTTCCTCAGCTGCCATGCTGAGCTGAGCTTGTGCGGGAGGGGGAGGACGTTCTGCCTTAAAGGTCAGTTTAAGGTGATCGATAATCTTGTCTATGACTTTATAATCTTCGATAAATGAGATAATACGCATCTGCCCACCGCATTTTGGACATATTAGAGGGTCGATTTCATAGACCTTGCGTATCATGTCGGCCCATCCGCTAGAAGGCATAAATGAGGCTTCATCCCCAATAATAGGTGGGCAGGAAGGTTCAACTCCCGCTTTCTTCTTTTTTCCCCGATGCGCGTTAGCGTAGATGCCGTAGTAACGGATCATCACTTGACCTTTGTCAGGGATATGAGAGGTAACCCGGGCAATAAACTCTAGATAATCCATATACTCCGTCTCCCCGCTGTGCTTTCCGTATTGATAGACTACCTGCCCTTGCTCCTCGTCCAGGGAAAGCTTACTTAGGGAGAGTATAGGACGGATCATATACTTACCTATCCGCTCGGCCTCTTCTTTAATTGCTGGGTAAGATCTTTGTTGAGGCAACATTACTGCTTATGGTAAGATTTACTCGTGAGGCAATAAGGTTAAAAAAATATTAGACGTCAGTCAGGAGTCAGAATAAAAGCATGAACGTAAAGAAGTAAATGAAATATCTGCGATGGAAACCGTTACTTATGCCAATAATTTACCAATCCCTTTTTACTTTTTGTCGTCTTTTATTAGAAGTTAAGCTGAGAAGCCTGCGAGTGTTTTCATATCGACAATACTTTATTGAAAGGAGGAAGGATTATGGATTATAATCGAAGAATAATATTTTATTTTCTCTTATTAATTTTTATATTTTCATTTCACCTTTCAGCAGACTCCGTCAAAATCATTTGGTCTATTAATTCATTCGGGGATAATGATTTTTTCTATAAACCTTCTGATATTGATGTAGATTTGCATCAATCTCTAATATATATAGCAGATTCAGGAAATAATCGTGTTTTAGTATTTGATTTTAAAGGAAAATTATTAAAAATTATTGGAAATAAGGGCAAAGGTCCGGCCGAATTTATGAACCCAACAGGTTTATATGTTTTAAAAGATTCCAAATTGGCAGTAGCAGATTACAATAATAATAGAATTCAAATTTTCGATAAATTTTGGAATTTTTTAGAATCAATTAATACTAAAGGTACAAGAGTAGCTGATTTGATATTATTAAATGATAAAATTTACACAATATCTACGTTTGGAAATAGTGGATATAGTTTGGATATGAGTTCTGATAAAAATACACAACCTTTAGTCAGTATATTAGACAAACAAGGAAATAAAATACAGAGTATAATGGTCAATGACTTTCCTGACTCTCATCCATTTTTACGAGCTATAAAAAGTCGAGTATGTATGGCCTTATCACGAGAGAACAAAATTTACTTGCCTTACTTTTCGATGAATTTAATTCAAGTCTTTGATAATACAGGGGAAAAAGTTGATGAGTTTAAAAGGCCTTTACCTTTTAAGCCGATTATTCCTAAAATAATAACCCAAAAAAAGGACGATCAAGGCATAATTGCTATGGGAGCAAAATCTGATTTTGTTACCAGAGATGCATCATTTGGTCCAGATGGGAATTTATATTTATTAACATATATGCAAGGTAGTGTAGAGCGACGTAAAGAAGAAATAAAAAAGAAATATCTTCTGCCTCATCCTATGAGAATAGAAATTATAAATCCTAAGAGACATAATGTAGTAAGGTACATTTCTTGTGATTCTGGAGCAAAAGCTTTTTCAGTGATGAATGATAACCATCTAGTTTATATTTATGAAGATAATGAAGGAGAAATAACATTAAAGTGTATAAAATATTGAACGCAAATCATTGTAGCATTTCACCCCTAAATTAGATGGTTATTATTGTTTGTTTAATAAGTGAATTCTCGCTCCGTTCCATGCGAAATCTATACACGGACAGCGATCAATCCACTTGATTTTGGAAAACTCGTTGTTTTAAATAATGAAAACATACATACAAATATCAATGCAAATAAAATTGGGGTTTTGGGTAAAGATTCTATTTATGAGTCGCTTTATCATGAAATGAATAAGGGAAAAAGCTGGAAAAGAACAAAGACAAAACTTGAGCCCTGCAAAAATTACGTTTTCGATGTGTTATATGAAATGGTGGTAAAAAAAAGCTTTTGGTAATAATCAGTCAACTAATATTCAAATAAAGACAAGGAGTTATGCCATGGTAAGTCGCTTAAGCTGTTCAGCTTGCACTCTCGTTATCTTCTCTTTATTGATAGTAATGAGTATTCCGACACAGGCTAAGAAAAAAGAAGATATTAAGGATCTTTTAGAGAAGAAACTCGAAGAAAAGGAAGCGATTATATGGTATTTAGGTCATAGTGGTTGGGCCATAAAAACCAAAAATCACTTGCTTATATTTGATTACGTGGAAACGGGAATAAAGCCTGTAGAACCTTCCCTTACAAACGGACATATTAATCCCTCTGAGATAAAAGACCAACACGTATTTGTCTTTGTTACCCATGAGCATGCCGACCATTATTCCCGAACTATATTTGACTGGGAGAAATCAGTCAGAGATATCACTTATATCTTTGGTTGGCAAGCCGTAACAGAACAAAAGTATGTATGTATTGGTCCAAGGCAGAGGAAAAAAATTGACGATATGGAGATTTTAACCATAACGTCAACAGACGCTGGTGTGGGATTTATTATAAAGGCAGATGGGCTTGTCATTTTTCATGCAGGCGATCATGCCCATTGGGGAGGCTCCATGGACCCATTCGTAAAAGAAATAGATTATCTTGCAAAAAGTGAGAAGGAATTTGACATTGTTTTTCTTGCTATAACCACAGGTATGGGCCAAAGGAGGGAGAGTATTACCAAGGGGGTATTTTATGCGATAGAAAAGCTTATGCCAAAAGTTATGTTCCCAATGCATGCTGGAGGGAAAGAATACCTTTATAAGGAATTTGCCCAAGAAGCTGAAAAGAAAAAATTCAAAACAAATATGCATTACGCTAAAAATAAAGGGGATAGATTCTTTTACCAAAACGGTAGGATAAAGTGAGATGAAAAAGAGATTATCCCTGGGGATGATTCTTATTAGGACGATTAGTGGCATATGCTTGAATCAGAATAGCAAATTACTATCAAATATTATGAAAATATGGGTACTTCATCTATTATCTCGTATCAGCGAAGAAAAAACATCGCCATTTCATATAACATAGCAGTCTGTCGAAAAACTATGAATTTCAATGAACAGAGAATTTTTAAAATATTATTTATCTTAAAAACAATAACTTAGAAAATTGCAAATTTCTACAATGAGAGATATCATTAAAAATAAATGGTTTTTCGACAGGCTCACGGGCTTTACCCTTTAGTGATAGGAATTTGGTTTTTT
>AWNV01000093.1 GCA_000493965.1 Candidatus Aminicenans sakinawicola JGI OTU-1 | reverse complement strand
GGAAAAGAGTTAAATGTTATGCTGAAGGAAAAATCAACGTAACTGGCAGATATAATGGAAAATAAATATTGGTGTCGGCATAATTTATGAATAATTCAGGGTAAAACAGTTTGAAAGAAAGTTTTAAAGGATTATCAAATGAACGCAATTGAAATTGAGAACATTTCCAAAAGCTTTGGTGATTTTTATGCTGTAAAAAAATTATCCTTCAGTATTTCCAAAGGGAGTATTTATGGTTTGCTTGGCCCAAATGGTGCAGGCAAGACAACCACAATCCGCATGGTGATGAATATTATTATTCCTGATGAGGGATTAATCAAGGTTTTAGGCAGGAAGATGGATGAGAAGATGAAAGAGAGAGTAGGTTATCTTCCGGAGGATAGAGGGCTTTATCCAAAGATGAAGGTAGGAGAGATTCTTGCTTTTCTGGCTGAACTTAAGGGGATAAGAAGAGTGGATGCCAGGAAGAAAATTGATTTCTGGCTTGAAAAGCTTGATATGGCAGATTGGAAATTGAAAAAGGTTGAGGAGCTCTCCAAGGGGATGCAGCAGAAGATTCAATTTATAGCCACGGTCATACATCAGCCTGATCTAATCATCCTGGATGAACCTTTTCTTGGGCTAGATCCTGTGAATACAAAGCTGTTAAAAGATATCATGCTGGAGATCAGAGAACAGGGGACAACAATCATATTTTCTACTCACCGGATGGAGCAGGTGGAGATGATATGTGACGACATCTGTCTGATCAATAAGGGCAAGATGGTATTGGAAGGGAACTTGAGTCACATCAAGAATCAGTATGGAAAGAATACCGTTGTTTTAGATTATGATGGCGATGCAAGTTTTATTAATGCCCTGCCTGAAGTTAATAAAATAGATGACTACGGCAAATTCATGGAAATAAAACTGAAGGAGCAGACGGATACCCAAGGATTTCTAATGAAACTTACAGGGAAAATCAGGATTAATAAATTTGAAGTGAAAGAGCCAACATTGAATGCCATTTTTATAGAAAAAGTGGGAGAAAAAGATGCGTAAGATACTGTCAGTCATTAAAAGAGAATATATCCAGATAGTCAGAACTAAAGGCTTTATAATCGGAACGATTTTAGGTCCGGTCCTGATGGCTTCCTTTATTGTGATTCCGGTTGTTGTATCCTTGGTTTCTGTTGAGAAGCAAGAAAAGATTGCAGTGATTGATTCAACCAATGAAATTTTTATTGAACTCGATAAGAAGCTGGACTCGAAGTTAAAGGACGGCAGCCGCCGCTATATGCTTGAAGAATATAGGCTGCCTGATGATGTTGACAAATTGCTAGAGGAACTAAACAGGAAGGTATTGAAGAAGGAACTTTCTGCCTATATTTTTATTCCTCGGGATATTTCGGAGGGAGGAGAGGCTGAATATGTCTCTGAACATGTTTCTGATTTTGATAAGAGAGGAAATATTAACCAGGCTTTAAGCAGCGTAATAATCGAAAAGAGATTAAGAAACGAAGGATTAGACCCTCAAGAAATCGGTAAGTACATGAGGCCTGTGAAACTGATAACAAAAAAAGTAACCAAGAGAGGAGTAGAAAGGGATACAGGGGGAACCTTCATTATTTCATATTTTTTAGTCCTTATCCTTTATATGACGCTTATTTTTTACGGTCAGATTATTCTGAGAGGAGTTATCGAAGAAAAAAGTTCAAGGGTAGTTGAGATTGTTCTTTCTTCTCTGAAGCCCTATCAACTCATGGCAGGCAAGATATTAGGGATAGCAGCCGTGGGATTTACACAGTATGCAATCTGGGCTCTTTTTGGAATTGCTGCAGTTAAATACAGCGGGTCAATAATCACAAAATTTTTCCCTGCAGCCCAAGGATTCCAGGTCCCAAGTATCCCCCCATATATTTTCATCTATTTTGTCCTATTCTTTATTCTCGGATATTTTCTTTATGCGACTCTATACGCGACTGTCGGGTCAATGGTGAATTCGGAAAAGGAAGCCCAGCAACTGGTTATGCCGGTGACTATGTTTTTAGTTGTCCCGATTCTTCTCATGATGTTTGTGATCAGGAGCCCAAACAGTTCTCTGTCAGTAGTATTATCTATAATCCCGTTTTTTGCTCCGATCTTGATGCTCCTGCGTGTCTGCATTCTACTGCCCCCTTTCATTCAAGTCGGGGGCTCTGTTCTGATATTGATTTTGACTACGATACTGATGATCTGGCTGACGGCAAAGATCTACCGGGTAGGAATCTTAATGTACGGGAAGCGCCCGGGTTTTAAGGAAATTGTTAAGTGGATGAAGTATAAATAGGGACGGTTCTATTTTTTAATTTCGTCATGTTTTTTCAGAGAAAAGGGGTGAAAAAAAAATAGAACCGTCCCCTTTAACAAAAATGGAATTTATAAGTATTTTTAATGATGTTATGGGACCGGTGATGCGGGGGCCCTCAAGTTCGCATACAGCAGGTTCTTATCGTATAGGGAGAATTGCGAGGTCTTTATTCGGAGAGCAGCCTTCTTCTGTTGCATTCACTTTTGATCCTGAAGGCTCTTACATAAAGACGTATCGTCAACAGGGAGTTGACCTCGCTTTTGCCGCAGGCCTCATGGGATGGCAAATAACAGATGAACGTTTTTTTCAGGCTTTGGAATTTGCGAGTAAACATGGGATAAAGATAGAATTTAATGGATCTTCTCTTGATAATCCTGATCATCCAAATACAGTGCTGATACAGATGGTCTCGCAAAGCGGCCAGCACCTCTCGCTTAAGGCAAAGTCAGTTGGAGGAGGAATTGTTGCAATCTCAAGGCTTGACAACTGGCCTGTTAATTTGAGCGGAAAATATTATGAAATTATTACTGAACTTAAGAAGGATGCCGAGCCGCAGGTAAGAGATATTCTAGAATCAGACGATCAGACTGTTAATAAGCCTTCAGAAGAGGTCTGTGGGAATATGATGCTTCTTTGTGTTCAGCGTCTTTCAGCATTAAGTCCAAAAGTTCGGTGCAGGCTTGAGAAATTACCTGAAGTCAAGAATATCAGGGAAGTTCGGCCTTTATTTTATATGAAACGTGGTGAAGCTCTTTTTTCGAGTGCTGAGGAGATGGTTGCAAAAGCAGAGAGCTGTGGGTGTTCCCTTGGTAAAATTGCATTGAATTATGAATCGAAATTACTAGGAATGACAGAAAAAGAAGCTTTATGCGAAATGCTGCGACGATTTGACATAATGAAGGCCTCTGTTTTACAGGGGCTCAATGAACAGGACTTACGGATGCAGTTGCTGCGGCCATGTGCCAAGAAGATTTATGAGGCTGAAGCGAAAGGGAAAGTAGCTTTAGGAGGGATTCATACAAGAGCCGCAGCTAGAGCAATGGCTGCCATGCATGTTAATAACAGTATGGGAATTGTTTGTGCGGCTCCTACCGGAGGTTCTGCAGGCGTCATTCCAGGTGTGATGTGTACTCTGGCAGAGGAAAAGAACTTGGATGCGGGAAAATTGGCAATGGCACTGTTTGCAGCTTCGGCTGTCGGTTTGATTGTTGCAAAGCGGGCAACATTTGCTGCAGAAGTCGCAGGATGTCAGGTTGAGATCGGAGCAGCAGGGGCAATGGCAGCTGCTGCTGTAATTGAAGCTGCTGACGGGAGTGCTCAACAAGCTGCAGATGCAGCATCTATTGTGTTCCAAAACACAATGGGATCAGTTTGTGATCTGGTCCAGGGGATGTGTGAAATTCCCTGTCACACACGGAATGCAGTTGCGGCTTCCAACGCGTTTGTGTGTGCGGACTTGATCCTTGGGGGTTATGTTAATTCTATTCCGCTTGATGAAACGATTGATGCTGTATGTGCGACTGGCAAAATGTTACCGCAGGAACTGAGGTGTACATCACTTGGGGGAATAGCAGCAGTCCCTTCGGCCTTGTCGATGCCCCGAATAAAAAAAGATAACTGAATAATAAACAAAAGTGCGAAAAATATTTTTGTCAGCGTGAACCTTTTTTTCAATCTATCCGTAGTAAACTCTGAAGAGGTAAAAAATGGATGGAATAAAAAAAACGGTTCGTATAACAACACTGATATTACTTCCTTTTATATTCAGTGCCTGTTTTGCTGTTAGGATTGTTGAAAATGTTAAGAATCCTGACCGCTATTTCAGGAAGGCGTATCAACAGATTGAAAGGATACATCAAAATTATCCTGACAGAGAGGGGAGAGTACACAAAATCAATATTTTGGTCTATGACAGTTCGGATTGTGAAGTAATAAAAGTAGCTGCTCCTTTTTGGATTGTAAACGCATGTATGGATATTGCATCGAGTGCATCTGAAGAGGATGACTTTGATTTTGAAGACAGGTATGACTTTGACTGGAGAGATATCAAAGAATTAAGGCAGATTGGTCCCGGGCTTCTCATTGACATTGATGATGAGGAGAGCAGGGTGCTGATCTGGATTGATTGATGGAGATAGCCGGGTATTATTTGAGAGAGTTCTAGAGGAAAATGAAACCAAGGGAAGTTTTTGAAGATGATAATATCTACGTCCTTGTTGAAAAAATTAAAAATGGAGATAGAGAAGCTTTTAGTACGATCACACGCCTTTATCAAAAAAAAGTTTTTCTGCTGGCTTTTTCCTTTTTTCGTAATAGGGAAGACGCAATGGATATTGTTCAGGAGACGTTTTTAAGATTTTATGAGAAAGTGAACATGTTTCGCAAAGGGAAGAATTTTCAGAATTGGATTTTACAGATTGCAAAAAATCTTTGTATAGATTACTACAGGAAAAATTGCAAAAAGAACAATAATTACCAAAGAATAAAAAATTTTGAGGAGATGAGTTGCCCTTCCTATAGCCAAAAGGACTTAAATTCTTCCTCGGATCTTAAACTAATATTTTCTAGGTGCATAGACGGACTTTCTGAAAAGCAAAGAATGGTCTTTTTAATGAAGCATTACAATCAGCTCGAATATAAAGAAATTGCGCAGATTTTGAGCATTGCTTTAGGGACAGCAAAATCCCTTCATTTTAAAGCACTTCAAAATCTGAAGGTTTTAATGAGTCCTTATATGGGGAGACAAACATGAAACATTGTAAGGAGACAAAAGAACTGGCTGCTTTCCTTTATGGGGAGCTTAAGGATGATGAAAGAAAGAGATTGGAATCCCACCTCGAAGTTTGTCCCCAATGCAGGAAAGAAATTGAGGAATTAAGGCAGATTGTAAATGAAGCGGATTCTTTGAATTCAGATATTGAGGAAGCACTGACATCCGTGGATTGGGAGATGCTTCCTTCCAAAATATCAGAAAATGTCTTTAAAAAGGAAACCCCGCTTTCCAGAGGGTCACGGACAGGGAAATTTTGGGGTTTGCTCTTTCAGCCCAGGTTTAGGCCTGTTTATACTGCCCTCCTTTTAGGGATTTTACTGGGATCCCTGGCTACTTTCGTGGTTTTTCGGAATTCTGGACTTAAAGGAACCAGTGAGGAAAGGTTTTTTGTATCCGGGGACTTTCTAGAGAGACTAGAGCTTGAGATGGCACGAAGGGAAACACTGGATTATCTTGAAAAAAGTCAGTATTTGCTTTTGGACTTTGTCCAGTCTTCTCCGGAAAAATCAGCTGAACTCTGGCAGAGCAATTTTGCTTCCACAAGGGCAAGAGATTTGCTTGCAAAGAAAAGGTATATCGATCTTCAGCTTGATAGATTTCAGATGGCAAAGGCAAAAAAAATCTGTGACCAGATCGAACTTCTCTTTTTCGAACTGGCCCAGATTACTAAGGAGCTTCCGGTGGAAGAGGTAAAGAAAATACAGAATCTTATCGAAGAAAAACAGATTTTGTTAAAAATAAATTTAGTAAAGAAAGAATTGCAAGAAAGCGAGGTTTAAAATGAAAAAAATAACCATAAATTTCGGGATAATCTTGTTGGCTTCTTTTCTCTTCCAGGCGTATGCCCAGGTTCAGCCGGATGAGAAGCTTTTCCAGGATGCAAAGATTCTTATTTTTGATAAGGAATGGGAAAATGCCCAGGGAAAACTGGAAAAGCTGCTTGAAGAATATCCAGAAAGCCGCTGGTTTTCCCAGGCACTCTTTTATAAAGGGAAATGTCTTGAGGAGCAGAAGGGAAAAGAGATCCAAGCTCTGCAGGTGTATAAGAATTTTCTTAAATTAAAGGACCGCAATAAAAGCCTGACCGAAGAGGCTGAAATATCAATTATTGAACTGGCCTCCAGGCTTTATAAGGAGGGCAAATCATCTTCCTTGGGGGAAATAGAGAGAAGGCTTTCCAGTCCAAATAGAGTTATTAAGTATTATGCGGCATTTCAATTGAGCAGTGTGAAGGATAAAAAAGTGGCGAGGAGAGCGATACCAGTACTGAAAGAGATTATTAAGAGCGAAAAGGATGATGAAATCAGAGACAGAGCCAGAATCGCAATGCTAAGGGTTGAACCTGATATGTTGAAGGATTTCGAAGAGGAAAGGTATGAAAGAAAAGAAAGGGTGCTGAAAATAAGAGTCTTCAAAAAAGGAAAAAAAGAGGCAGATTTTTCTGTAAATATTCCATGGGCTCTGGCTGATTTGGCGTTAAGCGCTATCCCTGAGAAGGAAAAAGAAAAGATGAGAAAGGAAGGATATAATCTGGATAAGATTATAAAAGAGCTCAACCGATTCAAAGGGAATATCATTGAAATAAAAGGTGAGGATTCGATAATTAAAATTTGGATAGATTAAAATCAAGGAGGTTATCTATGAAAAAAATCACAGCAAGCGTTTTAGCAGTAATGGTATTGAGTTTTGTATTGATGAATTTTCTTTCGGCAGAAGATACGAGTACTATTCAAGCGATCAAAAAGGCTGTTAAGGAGAATCCCAAGTATAATGCTGGCTCAGAAGTGAAGTGGTTTAAAGTTCTCATTACAGATACTCGGACTAAAAAAGACAAGGTAAAGATTACTCTGCCAATATCATTGATTGAACTTATGGCCAAACACTACAATGAAAAAAACTTGAAAGTAAATCGGTGTGAGTACGATATCGATCTCAAAGAGCTTTTAGCAGAATTAAAAAAGCTTGGCCCAATGGCATTGGTTGAAATCTGTGAAGATGATGAATTAGTAAAAGTCTGGTTGGAATAGAGCAGGAATAAGCAGCAAGCTTATCGAGAGACTAATTAAAGGGAAATGGAGACTAACTCCATTTCCCTTTTTTATTTTCAAAAGAGAATTTAATGAATGTATGGTTTGGATTATTCATAAGATAAGTTAGAACTTTTTCATGTGTCATACGTCTATTGTATTGAGTCCAGCCCACGATAGGAGAATTTGGTGAAGAGCAGAAGCAGTGAACTTGATGAGGAAAAAAGAAAAAATAACCAGTCGAGATTTGACAGTCTTTATAACCAGTATAGGTCTTCAGTTTTCGCTTTTGCTTTCAGTTTAACTCACAATCAGAGGGATGCAGAGGACTTATTTCAGGAGACCTGGCTTCGGATTGTAGAAAATCTTGCAAAAATCCTGGATATGCAGAATTTTAAAGCCTGGCTTTTTAAAGTTATGGCAAACCTTTATAGGGATGCACTGCGGAAGAAACGGATCAGACAGTTGTTTTTTTTACATAGATCTGAAGTTTCATTCGGGGGAAGCCAGGTATCTATTTCTGTAGCAGCCTGTGAGAAATTGGATATAACAAATGATGCGGAGCATATGGAGATAAACAAGGCCATTAACAAGGCTATAGCTCGTCTCCCGGACAGACAGCGCCGGGTATTTGTACTTAGAGAACTCGAAGAATTTAAATACTCAGAAATTAGTGAAATTCTCAGCGTGCCGCTTGGGACAGTCAAATCTCTGATGCACCGGGCAGTTAAGCATCTTCGACGGGAATTACTGGTTTATAACCCAGAATATTTGGAGAAAGTAAAATGAGATGCAAAGACATAGAGCGTTTGTTAATTGATTCATCTGAGAGAGATTTGAATGAAGAAAAATTGGCCAGCATGGAGCAGCATATTCTGCATTGTGCCAGATGTAAATCTTTCCATGATAATTTAAAAGAAATTCGTATTTGTCTGGGAAAAATGACCAGGCCAAATCCATCTTCTGAGCTTGTGAAGCGAACTCTGTCAATGTGCCATGCCAAGATTGATTCGATGTATTCGGCTGACATAGAGACTTCCAGGCAAACCCATTCTCCATCAGTGCCAAAATATATATGGGCTGCATTCATTACTCTCATATTTTTAACAGTTATTTTAATGTGTCCATTGTTGAAATTTTTAGAACAGGATCAATTCTTATCGTTTCAAGAAATTTTATTAATCACCTTGATAGCTCAAAACGCAGGAATGCTTTTTTCGATACCGTTGTTAATTCATAGAAACCGATTGCGAAGTCGGAATTCAAGACTTGTGTAAAGAAGTAACTATACATCATATATTCGGTTTCATGCCTTGTAATTTTATTTGGGCATGGAAGAGGAGGTTCATTATGGCAACATCAACAGGAAAAACAATCGGGTTTATCTTATTGATTATAATTATCCTTCTTCTTGTACTTCGCATGACGCCATTGATTCTTGCCCCGTTTGGAATATTCCCGAGTGTCTTCCACATCCTCCGGATGCCGGAAGTGAATGGTATCAATTTTGGCCACCATTATTTATTCAACATCCCGTTTTTTTCCATGCTGCTGTCTCTGGCTTTTTTGGTACTCTGGATTCTGGTGATTACATGGGTCTATCGTGATGCAGAAAGGCGTGGCATGAATGGCCTGTTATGGGCACTGCTTGTATTTATTGGGAATTTAATAGGGTTGGTAGTTTATTTAATTGTCCGCACAGAGAATTTGTCCGTACAAAAAGAAATTCAAAAACCGCTTTCTTGTCCGAGCTGCCAAAAAACTGTATCTCCTGGTTTTGTATTTTGTCCTAATTGTGGTGCAAGATTGCATGCTGTATGCCCCAAGTGTAAAAAACCTGTTGAAAGCAGCTGGCAAATATGCCCACACTGTGGAGAAAAATTGGATAGGTAGTATTGTGTGAGTGTTTACGCCAGTTGCAATACAGACTATTCAGTAATAATATAGGTATTGCTTTAGTTTTAATACTTAGCAGCTTAAAAATTGAATACTCTAGAAAAAGAACAGAAAATATTTTGCAATAAAAAGGAAAATGGTTAGGCAGATACTGAGGGAACTTAAAAGGGATTTTAGAAAACCTGATTTTTCGATAAATGAATACAAAACCTGTCCGGCATTCTTGGTGCCTGCCAGCCGGATAAATGAAAGCAAATCGT
>AWNV01000092.1 GCA_000493965.1 Candidatus Aminicenans sakinawicola JGI OTU-1 | reverse complement strand
ATCAACTGTTTGCGAAGAAGAAGCAAAAAAACCTCGCGTGTGAAAAACCGGCAGAGCAGAGAATCGTTGAAGCTTGAGATTTTATGGAACCGGCCTTGTTTATCAGTCCCACCCTCTGTAACCAGAAAATGAAAGTGCGGATGAAAATTTATCCGGATGGAAAAGAAGTGTACTGGAAGGTGATGGGTGGGAGGCAAATCTTTTTTATGAAAATGGAAAAAAATACATGGTCTGCTCCTCAAAAAGTTGGTTTTACTTTATTTAGGGGAACAGGAGATCCCGCTTTATCACCTGATGGAAATACATTGTTTTTCACTTCATTTAAACGCGTTAAAGGGACCGGAAGTTATAATAAAGAAAATATTTGGTTTGTGAAAAGAGCCGGAAATGGCTGGTCTGATCCGGAACCATTAAATCTGAAAGTCAATAAATATGATTTGCATTGGCAGCATTGGTCATGCGGACCTTTATATCAGTTTCAGAAATGAAGATGGCAATTGGACCGAGGCAAAAGATATGGGCCATGTAATCAATACAACCGGTAATAACGAAACTTGTCTCTTTGTTACTTTTGATCAGAAATATTTTTTCTTTATCCGTAATGATCACAACGGTGCATTGAGAATTTACTGGGTGGATGCAAAAATTATTGAAGAATTAGAATCAATTAATTTAAACTGAAAGAGGTGTTCAAATGAGAAAATTAATTTGTATCGTTTGTCTTTTACTGTCAACCCTTGTGTTCGCACAGAATCAACAGGCTGAGGCATGGAAACAGGACCTGGGTTATCTGGTCCGGAGGATCGAGATCATGCATCCGAATCCTTATGCCCAGATCCCCAAAGAGGAGTTTGTCTATCTGACAGAAAAGATACTCAATGAGATCCCCGATTTGAGCGATGTGGATATTGTTTTATCCATATCAGAATTACTGGCAAGCCTAAAAGACGGTCACACGCGGTGGGCCTTTGAGGGTTCGGATCCGCAGTGGCTGCAGCAGACATTCCATGTGCTGCCGGTTATTCAGTATGCCTTTAAGGACGGGATTTATATCATAGCCGGGTTGCAGCCGTATCAATCATTGATGGGTTCGAAAGTGATACAAGTCGGAGGAATGCCCATTGCCGAAGTCGCCTCAAAACTCGGTCAAATGTGGAGCCATGACAATTCATCCGGAGAAAAAAAGTTTCTCTACTACACGCTGAGTATGGCGGAAATGCTGAAAAAAGCCGGCGCTGCAGGGGATGTGAGTGATGTCGAAATGGTCCTGCAAAATAATCAAAATGGAAAAGTCACCGTTTCATTGCCCACGGTCGATTTTTTCAGCATGGCTCAGTTTTTCGCTGCCTCCTGGTACCCGCAGGCCGGCAATGGGTTGGTTACCATGAATCAGGAGGCGGAAGACCCGCTGCCCTTGTGGCTCAGAAAACCGGGTGAGAAATTCTGGTTTGAATATGTCCCGGAAGAAAAAATGATGTTTCTTCAGATCAACTCCCTCTCTTTTCCCCATGGAAATATCAACGAGCAGAGTCCCTTCGGTCGGTTATGCGATGAGTTTTTCGAAGCGTTCGATCAAAGCGGTGCTGAAAAGCTGGTGATTGATATCCGGACCAATACCGGCGGCAATCATGTAGAACTGCCGCTTCTCCAGGGAATTCTGGCCAGGCCGCATATCGACAAGCCGAACCGGCTCTTCCTGGTCACAGGCAGAGTAACCTTTTCTGCCGCTGTGCATGTAACCACCGTTTTGAGAAGATATACCAATATCACCCTGATCGGCGAAGCGCCTTCCGGCCGTCCCAATCATTACGGCGCCAACAGGGCCTTCAGGCTGCCCAATCATCCGCAGATAGAGTTCCACTGCTCCATCGATTATTATCAGGATTCCCAGCCCTTTAATTTTAATATCATGCACGCTCCGGACATCTATGCAGAGATGAGTGCAACGGATTATCGGGATAATAACGATCCCGCCATGCAGGCGGTCAAGAATTTCGATACTATTACCAATCAAATCAGCGGATTGGCGAAGGAACTTGAGCAGGTATATATTACCAGCGGTGTATCGGGGATAGAAAAAACATACCATTCGAATAAACAGCGCCTGATCGAAAGTGGGTACAATCTGGAAAAATTCTTCAAAGATTTTTATTACAGTTATTTGGCGGAAAATCAAAAAAGTCCGACTGACCTGTCAGATTTTCTGGGTTTTGCGGTCGGCGAGTGCCCGGAATCCATTGACTTGAATTATCTTCTCGCTTATCATCTTGGTTCTGACGGGCGCTTGAAAGAGGCAAGACAGAAGTACAGCCGCTGTCTCGATCTTAATCCCGAACACCATTATGCCAGGATGAAGCTGGAACTTTTGGGAATGGAAGAACATAATCAATAAATAAACTCAACAATTCACCGTTTATCAAAAATGGAGAAAAAAATATGAAAAATTCGAAATCACAAACAAATAGAACATTGATCCATACAGTATTGTTTATCTGTATACTGACGGGTTTCCTGTTTTCGCATGAAAAAGTATTTTCCCAGGAATTCCAGGCGAAAAAAATATCTGACAGGGTAACCATTATATCCAATCCTGATCTTGGTGACCAGGTTGTTATTGAATCAGAAAAGGGGCTGGTAATTTTCGACAGCTTTTGGTCAGAAAAAACAGCAAGACTGTTTAAGGAAGAAATTTCAAAAACGCTGGGCCGTGATGGTTTTGCCTATCTGATTAACATGGTTGACCGGTTGGATCTGATTGGAGGTAATAAGGCCTATCACGAAGCCGTGTGTGTCGGGCACAATAACATACTGATAAAATATGGTAATAAAAAGAAAGTTGGGTCAGAGATAGCAGATTTGATTGAGATGTGGAGAGAAAAAGAGGATCTTTCGCGCAAGCGGCTGTCAACATATGAAACAGGATCAGAAAAAGAAAGACTTGAGAAGGCATGGATGAATAAATGTAAAAGCAGGGCAGATGAACTGGAAACTTCTTTTTCCCTGGTTCTTCCGCAAATATCGTACAATGACAGGCTCACACTGAATCTTGGTGATATCACATTGAAACTATTGTGGTTTGGAAAATCAGGAAATTACAGCGGTCAGACTGTGGCAGTTATCCCTGAGGAGAAACTGGCTGTTTTGAGTAAATCTATTGTGTATCCTAATTATCACCTGGCTCCCGGGATTCGTCCCGATTTTAGTGAAATGGATGTTCCCCGCTGGATTGAAGTATTGGAGGAGATACTCGAGGGAGAATACGAGGTTGATAACATTATTTTAAGTGATGACCACCAGGTATACTCAAGGGAACAAATGCAAAATCACCTTAAATATATCCGTACACTGTGGAATCGCGTGACAGCGTTGGAAAATGAGGGAAAGAGTTTGCAGGAGATAAATGATATATTGTCTCTTGAAAATGAGTTTGCTTTCGTTAAAGAAATGATCCCTTATAAAGAGAATGGTGATAACTGGATTCGTCCCCAGCATAAACTGCATACCAGGCTCTTCTTCCTGCAGCACAAAGAATATCTAGTCTCTGAGATCATCAAGGAAGGTGGTTTTGAATCTTTGAAGGCTTCCCTTCATAAAATACAAAATCTTGGAGATGCAGTTTATACAGATGAAACATCCATATGGCGTCTCGGATACGTTTGGCTGCATGAGGGCCATATTTTCGAAGCCGTTGAGATCTTCAAATTGTATGTTGAGGCGTACCCTGAATCTTCAAATGCTTATGACAGTCTTGCCGAAGCCTATATGAAAAACGGGGACACAGAAGAGGCAATACAAAATTATAAAAAATCGCTGGAGCTCAATCCGGATAATAACAATGCCAAAGAAAAACTTAAAGAGTTGAAATAAGGAAAGATTAAAAATGAAAAAAGTATTCTGTTTATTGGTTCTTGCTTTCTTTGCAATAGCTGGATGTAAAGCTGCCAATAACTATGACATTGATCATAGTGTAAAAGATTCAGGTAAGGGTATAATCACTTTTTATTCAGGCCGTGATGACAACAAGGATATTTACACAATATATGCCGATGGAAGTAATCTGAAAAGACTTACCACGAGTGCAGCCGACGATCTTTGTCCGGCAATATCCCCGGATGGGAAAACGATCGCTTTCCTCTCAAACCGTTCAGGTAAAACTGAGGTTTTCCTGATGGATATTGACGGGAAAAACCAGCGACAACTTACAGATTCCGAAGGAGAAAAGGATCATCCTTCCTGGTCGGGAGATGGCACAAAAATCTATTTTATTAAAGATTTTCAAAGCAGAACAGAAATTTGGGGAATGAGCTCAGATGGAACAAATCTAAATCAACTGACAAGCAACGAATTTAGTGATGTTCGCCCGATTTTATCACCCGATGGAAAAACCATCCTGTTCATGTCGAACCGGCATGGAAACTACGAAATATATATGATGAATGCCGATGGAAGCAACCAGAAAAGAATTACAAATTCACCCGGGCATAAGGTATTTCCGCAATGGTCGCCCAATGGATGTATGATAGTCTATTCCGTTAATAACATGCGTAACCGGACAGCAGAGATACATCTAATGAAAAGCGATGGAACGGATGATAGGGTTTTAACAAATCCTGGTGGAAGGAATGAAGGCCCCGCATGGTCGCCAGATGGGAAAAGTATTGTTTTCCAGAGCGAGAGGGATGGCAACTTTGAAGTGTACAGAATGAATGCTGATGGAAGTAACCAGCAACGCTTAACTAATGAGTCTGCATGGGATGGATGGCCCAGTTGGGGGGAAGATTAAATGCAATCCTATCCCCACAAAAATTGCCTGCACCCAAAGTATTGCCCACAATTACTTTGGGGAGGATTTATGTTTAATTAAAATGAAGAAATAAACATGAAAAATCTAATATGTGTCATCAGTGTCATACTGGTTATAACCACAAGCATTATTGCTCAACAAAAGGATTTCCCCAAACTCACAGGCCCTTACCTCGGCCAGAAGCCGCCGGGCTTGACACCAAAGATATTCGCGCCGGGAATAGTCTCTACAAAAGATTACCGGGAGTTCAGCGGCACCTTTACACCAGACGGCACTGAATATTATTTCTTCCGGTTTGCGGAAGGGGCTGGAATGATGGTCACAAGACTGAAAAACGGAGTATGGATGGCACCGGAGCCGGCCGAATTTAACACCCAATATATTGACAATGAACCGCACATTACACCTGATGGAAAGTTTATGTTTTTTAATAGCATAAGACCCTACCCCGGATCCAGGGACGAAAGAAGGCCCACTCAGATCTGGTTTATGGAGAGAGAGGGGACAGGCTGGAGTGAGCCGAACCATTTGTGTGAAGGGATGTTTGCCACATCGACAAATGATGGCACCATCTATCTGAATCGTGGAATAACGAAACTTGTCAATGGAAAGTTAGAGACCATCCGTGAAATTGCAGGTGCATTAAGTGTGCCACCTGACGGGTGGAAGCGCGGCAATCATTCAAGCATTGCGCCGGATGAGCGTTATTTGATTTATGATTCACAGCCATCCAGTGGTGATTGGAAATCTGATTGGAATCTATTTGTCTGTTTCCGGCAGGCGGACGGCACCTGGAGTAAATCCTTCGATCTGAGTGCAAAACTCGATCTGCTGGGGGGAGAAATGCTGGCGACCATCACAGCGGACGGGAAATACCTGTTTTTCTGCAACCGAGGCGACATCTACTGGGTGGATGCGAAAGTAGTTGAAGAGTTAAAACCCAAAGAATTGAAATAAAAAAGGTAACAAAAATGAAAAAAACAATTTGTACCATCATCGCAATGCTGGCCATAACCATAAGCATTACTGCTCAACAAAAGGAGTTTCCAAAACTCACTGGCCCTTACCTCGGCCAGAAGCCGCCTGGCATGACGCCGGAGATTTTCGCACCGGGAGTGATATCCAAAGAGAGTACTCAGGAATTTGCGGGAACCTTTGCACCCGGCGGCAAAGCCTTCTATTTTACCCGGCGGCCGGAGTATGATGATTTTCAGGCGCAGAGGATATGGTTTACCAGGGAAATCAACGGGAAATGGACCGAACCTGAACCGGCACCTTTTTCTGAAAACTGCATGGAGCTGGAGCCATCCATCTCGCCCGACGGTCAAAGACTCTATTTCGGGAGTTCTCGTCCGCTTCCCGGAGAAAAACAGTACAGCCGCATGCCCGCAATCTGGATCATGAAGAAAAACGACGACGTATGGGGAGACCTCACATACTTCGCCCCGATGATGATGTATATCAGTGAGGCTGGAAACCGGGACATATATTACACCGATCTGGCCATGGGCGGCTGTGTCGCCGTGAAAAGGTGGGATGGAATGAAATACGGACCCGGGGAAAGATTGCCGGAAACCGTCAATTATGTCAATAGCCCCACCCACCCTTTTATTGCCCGGGATCAGAGTTTTCTGCTGTATGACGGGGAAGTGGATGATGTCCGCCGTGTCCTATATGTCAGTTTTAAGCAGGCGGGCGGTACCTGGTCCCAAGGAGTCCAGCTGGGAAATGGAGTCAATACCAGGTATGGTGAAATGTGTCCCAGTATATCGCCGGACGGTAAATATCTTTTCTTTGAGAGCGACCGGGCCGGAAAAATGGATATTTACTGGGTGGATGCGAAAATTATTGAAGAATTAAAACCAATTAATTTAAAATGAATAAGGTAATAAAAATAAAAAACAATTTATATCATCTGTGTAATACTGGTAACGTCAATGAGTTTTGCCGCTTAACCAAATGATTCACAAGAGTTCAAAGGCCCATATCTCGTTCAGAAACCACCAGGTTAGGTACCAGAACTATTTGCCCCGGGGATTGTATATAAGCTTCCCCAAGGCGGCACAGTTTAAAAGTAGACAAAAAAGTTTAATTTGAAATTGTCTATTATAAAAGAAAAGATTCACACCAGAATAAATCAGCAGGATTTTGAAAGAGAATGATATGGGCATTTGATTGTTAAATTAAGAAACATAATGAATCATTACTGATTGGGGATTAAAATGAGAAAAATGAAAAGTAATAGAATTAGAACAGATGAGTGGAAAGCCGCGTCATTTATACTTTCTTTTTTTATGATATTTTTAACCTTGCCGATTTTTGCTCAGGAATCTCAAAAACAAAAGCCGGAACTAAATTTTATTGCAAGATATCACAATCAATACTATGAAATTGATCCCGCGAATAAGTATTTTTTTTCCAGACAATCAATTGATATTAGTAACAACTCTTCCAAAAGTCAAAATACAATTTGCTTTCTTATTCATCCGGGCCTTTCAATTAAACAGATAGGTTTAAAGGATTCTTCAGGGAAGGAGATTACCATTAAAAACTGGCAATACAGTGGAACAAAAAAAATATATGGTGAATATGATGTTCCTGTGGTTTGCATAGAAACAAAAGAAATGATTTTACCTGCTGAGATTATCTCGTTTTATATTGAATATAAAATGATGGCTCAAATGATTAAAGCGGAACCGGCTCAGATGTATGAGTTTACTGTAAGTCCCAAAGCCAGCTACGCTATATCGCCTCTTATTGGAAACACCCCATATTTTGGAGGAAGCACAGCAAGTCCTTATAAGATTACTCTGAAATATCCTGAAGGGAATCAATCATGTGTGCCGGGTGAATTGATATCCTCTGCAAAAGAAGGCGCTTTTATAGTAGACATATACGAACATAAAAGACGCAATGTCCCTGTATTTGCATGTGCCCCCTATCAGAAAATAAGAAAAGAAGATGATGGAATAGCAGTGGAATTTTACCTGTATCCTACAGAAACTTTTTCTGATAAGATGGCCAACGATATATTCGGGGTGGTTAACCTCTATTTTAATACTTTCGGGGATAACGGTACATACACCTATAAGTTTGCCACTGTCGGGGAATATGATTCGAAAAAGATGAATGGTGAAAATAAAGGGAGCACGATATTCTTTCCGGATTTTGTATCAAAGAATTATACCTCTGGGCTGGAGGGTAGATATGATTACATAGAATTCCTGAGTCATGAGGTATATCATAACTGGAATTTATTTTATGTTAACTGGAGAGGTCAGTTTAGTGAATGGTTCGTTGAGGGTGGAGCCAATTTTGTCTGTGCCTGGGCAGCTGAAAAAATAATGGGCGACTCAGCAGGAATTTATATTCGCAAAAAATATTTAGAGCGGTTTATCCGGGAAAAGGGCTATGAATCAACTCAAACGCTTCTTAATGTTCAAAAGACAGGTACTGCCGAGAAGGCCCTGATGTATACATACGGAGCACTGGTTTGGGAACAGTTTAATCAAAAGATTGGGACTGAAGCTCTTCTCTCAGGATTAAGACATTTTTATGATAATTATAAATTTCAGGAAGCGAATTTTCAGGATTTACTAAACAGTATGAGCAAATTCACTTCCTGTGACATTAAATCATTTTTAGATCCCTGGCTCAGACAAAATGCTCAAATAGTACTATCGATTGCTGATGTGAGTATTATTAAGCAAGATGGTTTATATGAAACCACAGTTACTATTGAGTCCAATGCAAATGGTGATTATGAGATCATAACATCCATTGCTTATAAAACAGGGATGGATGAGAAGATGAAAGAAATACCTGTAACAATTAGAGGTAATGGTAAGACTTCAATAGTGTTCACCAGTGATTTAAAGCCTGTACTAATACAAATTGACCCCAATTACATTGTGCCCAGAGTTAATCAGGATCAAACGATCTGGAAATCATTGAAGAATTAAAATCAAAATAATTAAAATAAAAAAGGCAACAAAAATGAAAAAAACAATTTGTGTCATCATTGCAATGCTGGCTATTGCCACAAGTATAATTGCTCAACAAAAGGATTTCCCGGTTCTTAAAGGCCCTTATCTGGGCCAGAAACCACCGGGGAAAACGCCTGAATTGTTCGCACCTGATATTATTTCGGTCGATGAAAATTTCGAGCACAGTGCCGCTGTGTTTTCTCCTGATGGAAAGGAAGTCTTCTGGTGCACAAATGTCAATGCGCATACAGACAAAAGAGTGGCTGGTAACCTCCGTTTATACACCATGAAAATAGTTGAGGGTCGCTGGTCCGTAGTGATAGGAATTTGGTTTTTCTGTTGATGATGATTTATCCTCAATTTCATCAAATTTTCACCCTTTGAGCTGTATCATTGAAAATGATAAACAGAAAAACACGTCCAGTCAATGAAAAACATGCAGGAAAGGGGAAATTTCAGTGACTTGGCCTGAATAAAACGTTATCAAAGTAGAGGTCACCCTTGGTCCCTGATCCAGGACTTTGGAGTTTCATATATATTCTGATTTTTCCTCAGCTGCCATGCTGAGCTGAGCTTGTGCGGGAGGCGGAGGACATTCTGCCTTAAAG
>AWNV01000091.1 GCA_000493965.1 Candidatus Aminicenans sakinawicola JGI OTU-1 | reverse complement strand
AGTGCTCACACATCCATCAGGCCCGACTTCGTCGGGTTCTCTCGAAGATCGACTCAAAAAGGCGCTAAATCTTTCAATGTCGCTTCTTCCATCCCCTCAAATTCATCTGCTTTACGCTGTTAGGTTGTGATCTAGCCTAGGGTATAGAATAAAGCAGTTATGAGACTTCCATTGAGAACGAGTTAAATTGGTCTATATTTTCTCTTTAGGTCTTATCATTATCTGGTCAATTGTCCTTAAATAAGTACAGTCAGGATCTTTTGTTTTTTCATAAACAGGGGGAAGTTAATTGGCATATTTTTTGCTTTTGTTGTCATTAGGAGGCGAAAATGAAAAAGATAATGATTTTTATCGTATGTTTGGCTTTTTTTGTTTCTTTGACTTTTTCATATGAGGCCCCTGAATATTACGGTTATAGTTATGCTAGGTTAAGTTATGTGAAGGGAGATGTATTTATCCAGAGAACAGAAGATCTGGGATATGAGGAAGGTACTGTAAATTTAGTGCTTGTTGAAGGTGAAAAACTGGGGACAAGAGATGGACGTGCAGAGGTTCATTTTGGAAGGAAAAATTACTTGCGTGTTGACAGCTTTACTCAGGTTGATTTTATCAATCTTCCGAGGAGAGAGAATGACCTGATTAAACTCAATCTGCTTTCTGGAAGTGCATATTTGAGAGTAAATTTTTTAGAGAGAGAAAAGGATTTTGAAATACATACACCGGATGCTTCCTTCTATATATTGGATAAAGGGCTTTATAATTTTATTGTAAGAGATAACAAAGAAACAGAGTTTCATGTGCTTGAAGGAGCAGCGGAAGCTGCGGGGGAAAAGGGCTCTTTATTGGTGAATGCTGAAGAGACGTTGATAGCTCAAAATGGATGTTTTTCTTCTGATGAGGATCGGTTTTATGAAAACAGCGGAGAGAGTTTTGCAGAATGGAACAGGTCTCGCGATGAATTGTGTAATCGAAGTGTAGGAAGAAGTTATCTTCCTTCTGAACTTTATGAATATGAGTCTGAATTGGCCTATAACGGACGATGGGTTTATGAGCGCCCTTATGGACATGTCTGGATTCCAAATGTGCATTATGCTTCATGGAGGCCTTATTATAATGGAAGATGGACCTGGTATCCCATTATCGGATGGACCTGGGTTCCCTATGAGCCTTGGGGATGGAGTGTATATCATTATGGGAGATGGCACTGGAGGTTGGGCCTTGGATGGTACTGGATTCCAACAAGATCTTGGGGACCTGCATGGGTACATTGGCACAGGGGGTATAATTATTTTGGGTGGTGCCCTTTAAGCTATTATGGTTATCCAGTGGTTATCGTCAATAATCATTTTTATAGCAGGTATTATGGCGGTCATTATCCTGTCAATTCCCGAGCCCTAACAGTGGTTCATAAGAATCAACTTCAGGCCCGACAAATAACTAAAGTTGCATTAACTAAGAACCAGGTTACACGGCTTGGAAAAATATCTTTGTCATCTTTACAGCCGGATAGTAGCCTTGCAAAGAATAAAGTAAGAATGCATGATTCCGCTGCGGTAGAGGTTTTTTCAAGATCAAAAATACGTAATGTTGGGAAAACATACTCTTCGGCAAAAAGCTCTGGTTTGCCTTCTCGTGCGAGCCCTTCCCGAGTCAAGACTTCTTTGATTAAAAGACCCATAACATCGAATATGTCTAATTCACGGTTATACTCTGAAAAGAACAGGTATTCTCAGCCTGTGAAAGCACATCTTTCTGGGGGTGTTAAATCGGATTCGTCTCAAAAATACAGTTCCCGGTCTAAGATAAAAAATTATCCTTCGCAGCGGACTTCATTTTCACGTTCAATTTCTTCTGTCCCAGTTAAACAGAAAAGCTCTTCTTTCTCAAAGAATAGCGGGACTGGTCTTGCCTCTAGATCTGCTAATGCCTATTCATCAAGAACCTCGATAAATAATTATAAAAGCAGAATTTACCCATCTAATCCAGAATTGAACAGGCGGACGTTGAAAAAAAACAGTGGATTAAGTTCACAGAAGACATCCAGAACAGGAGTTAAGTCATCATCTATTAAGAGTTATTCTTCCCGAAGCTCAAATTTTTCTTCTCGCTACAGAACCGGTACGAGCCAAAACAAGACTCGTCTGTATTCAAAATCATCAGGGGTTAGTGCATCGAGTAGCGTAATAAGGTCCAGATATTCTTCCAGTGTTGGTTCATCCTTTAATAGCTCTGTAAAAAAGAGATTTTATACGGCTCCGTCTAAAAATTATTCAAGAAGTAGGACTTCCTTAAGTTCGGTAGGGAAAAAAGTTTCCTCGTCGAGAAGTTATTCTGTTCCCAAGCAGACTTCAAGTTCTTTTAAATCAAAAGTCAGCCGTTCTTCAAGCAGAGTTTCTTCTAGTTCTTCATCGAGCAAAAAAATAAGAATAAAGTAAGAAACTACTTCTCTGCCGTATTAAAACCTGAAGCCTGATTAAATTTTACTGGACAATAATTAATTTTCTTCTTTACTTTTATTAGCTTCAATGGTATAAAATATCCTAATTTAAGGAAGAAAAGGAAGAAGTGTTTCTTCTGTAGAAAGAAAAAGCTTCTGCGGTATTTTGTGGTGATATTGAATGATTAAAGTTTTGGAGGTGTGAGTTATGGCTAATAGGAGATTGATTTCAACAGATAGAAAAGAAAAGTTAGGTATAATGTTTCGTATCGTGGGGTTGACTTGTTTAGCTTTTTTATTGGTCTTTGTAGGAATAGTGGCTTGTAAAAAGGCGGAAGAAATATCGGAACAAGAAAACATTGCCCCTAAAAAAGAAGAAATCATTGAGTTCGAAGGAAGTGTGAAAGTTGCTTTTGGCAAATGTGTTTTTATCCCTGAAGCTCGAGGTTTTGATATAATTGTTCAGGGGAATTTGGAATCAGGCGACATAAGCACTCTGATAGGAAAAGAGGTCAAGGGGGAGGGAACATTTTCTCCTGAAAGGCCTTCTATTTTAGTTGCTGATAAGATTGATGTTAAGGATGAGAATGGAGAGTGGATGAATGTTTTTACAAGAAGTGAGGAAGTAGTTCTCGAAGATTACATAGGCTTAAAAGAAAGGGGTGATTTTGTCCCCTTAGAAAATCTTGCCTATGATAAGAAGAATACGTGGGAAGAAAAGGGTAAATGTAAAATATATGGAAAACTGGATAAAATCGAAGATACTAATAGAATTGTAGTTCGTGATGATAAGGGAAAAGAAGTTGGCAAGATTATTATCGATAATTTCAGTGATTTCGGGATTTATTATGTGGATAAGTTAAGACTTTTTGATGAATTCTGGTTCTATCTCGATATAAAAGAGACTGTAGATTGGAAAGTCAGGCGCAGAACACGTGAGATGTTCCATGCAGATGTTTTGTTTGCTGGATTGTTTTAGACAAAAGCCTTAATTTAAGGCATAATTTTCCAAACTAAGATAGGGGGTTTTTCAGAACGAAACTGTTTCTATGATAAAGAGCGTAATATCCGATTTAGGGAAGGTACTTGTATTTTTTGATAATAATATTTTTTTTTGTAAGATAGCAAACTACAGTCCGTTTTCTGCGGACCAGATTGCTGAAATAGCTTTGGCAAACCACGAGCTTATTCACTCTTTTGACACTGGAAAGATAACCCCTGGGCATTTTTTCCGAGAATCTATTAAGAGTCTTAAAGCCGAAATAGATCATAATACATTTTTCTCTATCTATAATGATGTTTTTTCTCCTAA
The DNA here is from genome assembly GCA_000493965.1 of Candidatus Aminicenans sakinawicola JGI OTU-1. Lineage (GTDB taxonomy): Bacteria > Acidobacteriota > Aminicenantia > Aminicenantales > Aminicenantaceae > Aminicenans > Aminicenans sakinawicola. Next base: position 5,625 of record AWNV01000091.1, on the reverse strand, counting down.
TATGGCTGTATTAAAGATATTAAAAAAGGTTGAGTCGAAATGCAGGCTTGTTTTGCTTTCAAATACAGACGTTATGCGGTTTGAATTTATTAAAAAAAAATTTCCCGAACTCCTGATTTTTGATGAATATATTCTATCGTATGAGGCTGGTTATGTTAAACCTCATCCACAGATATACTGGAAAGCTCTAGAAAAGGCAAAAACTGAGGCATGGGAGTGTATCTTTATTGATGACAGAGAAGAAAATGTCGAGGCTGCATTAAATATTGGATTGAATGCTGTTCTTTTTGACCCGGAGACCGACCTTGAGGCAGAACTCGAAAAATATGGAGTTTCAATGTTTGATTGATATACAATCTGCTGTGCCGGAATTCTCTTTTTTTATAATACCTGGATTATTCAAAGCTTTCATGCTCGATTTTTGTCCAATTGTTGATTAGATGGAGGTAATGATGCGAAAGATTGAAGGTTTTCTCCTTTAAAATTTATCTTATAGTAACGGCAGTTTTCATGAATAATTCAGCTTATAATTTGGAGAAATTAAAAAAAATAAAAGAAAATGAAAAAAGAGCTTGACAAGCTGAAAAGTTGGATATAAATTTAATAGCACAAACACAATATTTAGTGCCGAAAGGATTTTTAATATACAAGATGTGGTGATTTAGGGGTATTGGTATTCTCTTTCGAGAAAGGCTAGAGGGAAAGCCTCCATAGATAGAATGTTGCCTTTATTGTGTGAATAAGGCGCTTTTAGTTAAAAAGGGAGATCTTAAATGAATAGAACTGTTTCTAGAATCAAGAAAAGGGATGGTGCAGTCACGGATTTTGTACAGGAAAAGATTACGAATGCTATTTACAATGCAATGCAAGCTAATGGCTTATCAGACAAGCAGATAGCCAAGAATATATCAGATATCGCGACTTTCATGCTGGAAGATAAATTTGCAGGTTATACCATTCCTTCAGTGGAACAGATTCAGGATATTGTAGAGATGGTTCTCATGAAACAGGGATATCATGATATTGCAAAGTCATACATTCTTTACAGGAACAGGCATAAAGATATTCGGGAAGCCGGGGAAATTGGTATTAACCTGGAAAGGTTGATAAAAGACTATATAAATGATAGGGATTGGAAAGTAAAAGAAAACTCCAACGAGGGCGTAACGAGTTTTTCGGGATTAAATGCCAGGGTAGCGGGGGAAGTTTTAGCGAATTTTGCCCTTAATCAGCTTTATTCAGAGAAGATTAAGAAGGCTCATAACGAGGGTGCCCTTCATATACATGACCTCTCATATCCTATTGTGGGTTACTGTGCAGGATGGTCTCTTGAGAACCTGCTAAAGAAAGGATTCGGACATGTTCCCAACCAGGTTCATTCTTTTCCAGCTAAGCATCTAGAAACTGCAACTCTTCACATGGTGAATTTCATCGGGACAATGCAGGGAGAATTTGCCGGGGCTCAGGCGTTTTCCAGCGTGGATACATTTTTAGCCCCTTTTATAAGAACGGATAACCTTGAGTATGAAAATGTAAAGCAGGATATTCAGAAGCTTATTTTCGGGCTTAATGTTCCTTCTCGATGGGGATGGCAGACACCTTTCTCTAACCTGACTTTTGATTGGACTGTTCCGAAAGACATGAAGGAAAGATGTGTTATTGTTGGTGGAGAAGAGAAGAATTTTACATATGGAGAATGCCAGGGTGAAATGGATATGATCAACAAAGCTTTCCTGGAGCTGATGATAGAAGGAGATCAGAAAGGACGTGTTTTTACATTTCCGATTCCTACTTATAATCTGACCAGGGACTTTGATTGGGATTCTTCAAATGCCGATTTGCTTTTTAATGTAACCGCTAAGTATGGAATCCCATATTTTCAAAATTACATCGGGACAAATCTTGACCCAGGCGATATACGTGCAATGTGCTGCCGATTAAATCTTGACCAGAGGGAGCTTATTAGAAGACCTGGGAGCATATGGGGTCCTGGAGATTCTACGGGTTCTATCGGGGTTGTAACTGTAAACCTGAATAGAATTGGATACGAAGCTGGAAACGAAATAGAGTTTTTTTCTCTGTTGAAAGATGTAATGGTTTTAGCAAAGGAAGCTCTCGAAATCAAGCGGAGAGTTGTTAACAACATGCTGAGCAGGGGGCTTATGCCTTACACGCTGGAATACCTCGGCCATTTCGACAATCATTTTTCTACGATTGGACTGCTGGGGATGCATGAAACCTGTATGAATTTTCTTGGCAGGGGAATCGGTACTCCGGAAGGGAAGGAATTCACAGTTAAAATCCTGAAATTTATGAAAGAGACAATCAGGCAATTTCAAGAAGAGACAGGGAATCTTTATAATCTGGAAGCAACCCCGGCAGAATCGACTTCATACCGGCTGGCAAGGCTGGACAAGCAGAAATACAATCGGATTATAACATCGGGAACAGACAAATATCCATATCTCACAAATTCCACTCAGCTCAATGTTGATGCTACACGTGATATTTTTGATGCCCTGGAACATCAAAAACATATCCAGCCCATGTATACGGGAGGAACTATATTTCATGCTTTCCTTCCTGAATCTATCGACAAAGAAACATGTAAGAAGCTAGTTAAGAAAATTTCTGAAACAGAAGTGCCATATTTCAGCATCACTCCTACTTTTAGCATTTGTCCAAACCACGGATATATCAAGGGAGAAGTTTATGAATGTCCTGACTGCGGCAAAAAAACTGAGGTTTATTCAAGAATAGTGGGTTATTTGAGGCCAGTTTCCACATGGAACGATGGGAAACAGCAGGAATTCAAAGAAAGAACGCCTTACGAAGTTATAAATTAATATTCTATAACAATGAAATATATACTTTTTTCCTATCCAAATTGTACTAAGTGTGACAGGCTTAAACAGTGCTTGGAAAAAACGGATATTGATGGTGAGGAATATAACCTGATATTGAAAGAGAGTAAGTTGAAAATTAGAGAATTTATTAAAGTGATTAAGCGAGATATTAAAGGAGCGATTATTATTCCCACATTGGTACTTCAGGATGGAGAAGAAGTTGTAGCAGTGCTGAATAACAGGGAGGAGCTGGAGAAGTGGTTGAAATCAAAGGCTTAGAAAAATTTGCCCCTAAAGACTTTCCAGGCTTTATTTCTTCTACTGTGTTTCTGGGAGGTTGCAATTTTAGATGCCCTTTCTGTCATAATGCGGACCTTGTTTTAAGGCCGGAAACAGTTCCAACTATCCCGATGAATTATTTTCTTAGTTATATTGATTCAAGAAAAAACTGGCTTGATGGGATATGTGTCTCCGGTGGGGAACCCCTGATTCATGATGGTTTAGAAGATTTTCTTCGTCTAATTAAGGAGAGGCATTTTTTAGTGAAAGTCGACACAAATGGTTCTTTTCCTTTAAGGCTTAAAGATATAATCCGGAAGAAACTTGTTGATTATATAGCTATGGATGTTAAAGCTCCTTTAGAAAGGTACAGGGAAATAACTAAGTCAAGTGTAAATAAAGAAGACATCCAAAAGAGCATTGATATTATTAAGAGCTCAGGCCTGGACTTTATTTTCCGTACAACTGCTGTTCCTGGCATGATTACCAAAGGTGATATAGAAAGAATAAGCAAGATGCTAACATGTCCGGGAATCTACCAGATTCAGCAGTTCCAGCCGAGGAATACTATAGATAATGAATTTCAACATAGAAAACCCTATGGGGAGAAAGAGATTAAGGAGTTTGCGAGAATTGCAGAGCCATTTTTTTCAGAGGTTAGAATCGAGGGAATCTGAAGAATGAAACTTAAAGTCAAAAGAATTAACAAAGATTCAAAGCTTCCTTTTTATGGGCACAAGGGAGATGCAGGATTGGATCTATTCTCCTCGATGGATACCGTCTTAAGGAAAAATTCAGCTGTGTCTGTTTCTACAGGGATCAAAATTGCTATTCCTGAAGGATATGTGGGAGTGATCTGGGATAAGAGTGGAGTTTCGTTAAAAGGTGTTCATAAGCTGGCAGGAGTGATTGATTCAGGTTATCGGGGTGAGGTTAAAGTTGTAATGATGAATCTAGGAGAGAAATCTTTTACGGTTGAGAAAGGAATGAAAATTGCTCAACTCCTGATCCAGCCGGTTGCTGAGGTGGAAGTCGTCGAGACAGAGGAACTTGATGAGACTTGCCGCGGCGAGAGAGGCTTTGGAAGTACCGGTAGATATTAAACCCATCAGATTCAGGGAGGAATGTTGACTAAACTTTTTTTGGGTGATATAAATTTATCGAATATTATAAATTCAATGTTTGAACCACTATTAATTATTTGTAGTTTGATAAAAAAGAGGGGAAAATGGATTTTAGAAGAGGTAAAAGAATGATGAAAATCAAGAACTTTGTGCTGGATCATTTTGAGGGTTCTCTGATTACTCTCATTTTTTTGGGAGCAATCGCCATTGCTTTTCTTGTCCGTTATAAATTTTCTTTTCTCAACTTCTTTTTCCTCCCTGTTATACTTTCCGGGTATTTTCTCGGCAGAAAAAGAGCAGTATTGATAAGTTTTTTTTGTATTCTCTTGGTTATTCTTTATCTTCTCTTTGTACATCTGGTTACTGGAAGCAATGAGATTTTATCATTAGATGAAATAATCAATCTTATTAGTTGGGGAGGCTTCTTGATTTTAATAGCAGCAGTCATTGGAGGCGCTTCTGAGCAGAGGGAAAGCAAGATTGCTAACTTGAGGAGAGCTTATATTGGAGTGACTGAGATCCTTTTTAAATATCTTGAGTGTGCCGATGAAATAAAGCCATATTCTTTGAGGGTATCTCTCTTGGCTGGGAAAATTGCTGCTACCGTAGGGCTGGATAAAAGAGAAGTAGAAAATATAAAATCAGCTGCCCTTCTTGCTGAGGCTGGAAATTTACTCTCAAATATTCATCTTTTTGAGGAAGTGACAGAATTTTTAGAAACAGGCCCGAAAATCACAGAATCACCCCTTAATGATAGAGAAAAGGTAATGCTAAAGGCGACGGCTGCTCTTTTAAAGGAAGTAGAACCCCTTCTTACTAACTTTTTCTATTTCTATATTGAAGAGGCAGATATACTTGATAAGAATCTGGAGGAAGTTCCAATCGGGAGCAGTATTATTGCTCTCGCGAATATTTACGACAAAATTGAGACAAATGCTCCACCTTTTCAGGGGAAAGAAGAGTATAACTCTATTTCAAATGTAATGAAGCTTGCAGGTCGTACTTTCCATTCCTCTGCTGTACATGCTTTACAACTGGTTGTTTCGGTCTGATAATTTATTTAAAGACAGATTTTCTTTGTATGTTTTTCAGTAAAGTTTCTTGATTTATATTATGCTTTTTATTAATTGCCAATTCTTATGAGTCTGATTTTTTCCTCATTCATTGAGGAGAAAAAAATAAATTGATCTTTACAGTCGGCTATTATTCGATTTTCGGTTGATGAGATTGAAGTTTTAGCCCTTGGATGAGGAGGATTTATTTGAATGTCTAATTCATCAGAAAAAAAAGCGTCTTTGGTCAAGGCTTATATGTTTGGCTATTTAGCGCTTTTCATGATTAGTCTAGCTGCAATGGCCAGCTATTTTGCTTATGAC
>AWNV01000090.1 GCA_000493965.1 Candidatus Aminicenans sakinawicola JGI OTU-1 | reverse complement strand
TAAACATGCGGAGTTCCAGCAGAGCCGAGAAGATCGGGAGGAAATGGCGTTAAAAATCTTAGTGGAGCGCAGACATGCCCTCAATTCATCTTATCTAAATAATTTATCGGCATTTGTTACCATAAAATTAATTATAGGCATTGTATTCAGCTTGTGATATTTTATTGTAGTTGCAGTTAATGTTATTAATCGGAGGAAGAACATGAAAACTATTGGCCTTATAGGAGGTATGAGCTGGGAATCTTCTCTTGAATATTACCGTATTATTAATGAGGAAGTTAAAAAGAAGCTGGGGGGGTTTCATTCTGGCAAGATTGTTATGTATTCGGTTGAATTTGCAGAAATTGAAAAGTTGCAACATGAAGGAAATTGGGATAAAGCAACAGAATTTATGATTGATGCTGCTCAAAAAGTTGAAAAAGGAGGTGCAGATTTTTTGCTTATCTGTACAAATACAATGCACAAGATGGCAGAGGAAGTCCAGCAGAACATTAACATTCCTCTGCTTCATATGGTTGATGTAGTTGCTGAGGAAATACAGGCAAAAGGACAGAAGAAAGTAGGTTTGCTGGGGACCAGATTTACTATGGAACAGGATTTTTACAAAGGGAGGTTACTAGAAAAGCATGAGATTGAAGCAATCATTCCTCCTCTGGATGAAAGAAAAATCATTCATGGTATTCTTTATAATGAGCTGTGCATGGGTGAAATAAAAAAAGCTTCAAAGGACAAATTTAGAACAATAATCAATAATCTTGTAGCAAGAGGTGCAGAAGGAATAATATTAGGATGTACGGAAATACCTTTACTGATTGACCAGGAGGATTATGAAGTGTCGTTATTCGATACGACAACTATACATGCCAGGGCTGCAGTGAAATATGCAATTTCTGTGAATGGTAATTTATTTTAGAAAAATTCTTAATATATTCCATAATCCAAGGACAGAAACAATCAGGACAATCAAACCTCCATATATATTCTGTTTTAAGTTGTTGACAAGACTACCCATTTTCTGTCTGTTATTGAGTACAATTATGAGGAATATCGAAGCGACTGGCAGAATTAGCCCATTGGCTACTTGAGCGAAAATAATAACTGTGAGAGGGTTGAAATTGGATAAAGATACAATAAATCCTATGAGAATAATACCTAACCACACTGCTCTGAATCCTTTGGAATTTGAGCCGCCTTTCCAACCAAGTACACCGGAAGAAGCAAATGCAGCTGCGTAAGGAGCTGTGATAGATGAGCTCATGCCCGCAGCAAAAAAACCCAGTCCGAAAAGGATATTAGTAACTGGACCGAAAAGCGGTCTGAGCTGTTCTGCCATCTGTAATCCTTTTTCTAGAGTAATTCCGCTTTTATAAAAGGTAACGGCTGAAGTAACGACAATCGAAGCGGAAATCAATCCGCCAAGACATATTGAAAAAAGGAGGTCCTTTTTAACATTTTTAAGGTCGGCTTTTGAATTCCATTTTTGTTTTACAGCGGATGAATGAAGAAAGAGATTATAGGGGACAACGGTTGTTCCTACAAGGGCAAGAACAATATAAAGCGAATTTTTTGGAAAAGAAGGAATCATTCCCTTAAGAATTGAGGGAAAGTCGGGTTTAACAATGATAAGTGTTGCAAAAAAAGACAAACTCATAAAAAAAACAAGAAAAATCAAGAATTTTTCAATCAATCTGTATTTTTTTTTGGTTTAATAAAAGAATTGCTGCAATAGAAATCACTATGACCCAGATTTTCTGGGGAATTGAAGTAACTATTTCGAGACCGAGTGAAGCGCCTATAATATTCCCAGCCTCATAGGCTGCGCAGCCAAATGTGATTGAAGAAAGAGTAAGTATAATAAAGAAGAATTTTGCCAATGGTGTTTTAGAAAGGCATCTTAATGATTGAGCAAGGTCATCCCCGGATGCGAGGCTGAGTCTTCCTGTCATTTCCTGAAGTATAAGAGTGGTTATTGTGGCGAAAACAAGGGCAAAAATAAGGGCATATCCGAAATTTGCTCCTGCAATGGAACATGAAGTTACAGTTCCTGGACCTATAAAAGCTGCTGTTACAAGGAAACCGGGGCCGAAAGATGACTTATTATTTTTTCTTCCCATAACCTCCGCCTCCAGGAGTCTCTATACGCAGGACATCTCCAGGTTTTGCTTTGAGGTTTACTTTGGAATTCAGAACGATTTTTTTCCCTTTTGTAAGAAGAATGTTTTTGCCTTTTTTACCATTCATTCCTCCTAAGGCACCATAGGGGGCAAATTTCCGCCTGTCAGAAATAATAGTGACTTGAGTGGGAACAAGAAATTCGTATTCGCGGATGATTCCATCGCCTCCGTTTTTTTGTCCTTTACCTCCGGAACCTTTTCTGAGTGAATATCCTTTAATGCGCAAGGGAAGGTAATTTTCCAGGGCTTCCAATGGTGTGTTAAGGGAATTTGTCATATGAGTATGAACTCCGCTGAGTCCTGGGTTGTTATAACTTGCCCCCATACCTCCGCCTATTGTCTCGTAGTATGCAAAAACCGCCTTTTTTTTGGGATCAAATCCTCCAAAAGCTATGTTGTTCATGGTTCCTGAGCTTGCAGCCGGTATTTTTTGAGGTACAGCTTTTGCAAGGGCACCAAGAAGAACATCAACTATCCTTTGAGATGTTTCTACATTTCCGCCAGCAGTGGCGGCAGGATGTTGTGCATTAACAATTGACCCGAGGGGAGCTTTGATTTTCAAAGGCCTTAGTAGTCCCGTATTAAAAGGGATATCTTCTTCAATAAGAGAACGGAAGACATAAAGAACTGCAGAGTATGTAACAGAGTAATTAGCATTTATTCCGCCCTCTACCTGACGGGATGTGGATTTAAAATCAATGATGGCCTGGTCATTACAGATAGTTATTTCTGCTGAAATTTTTACAGGTATATCTTTAATTCCATCATTATCCATATAATCTGTGAATGAATAGATGCCGTCTGGAATATCTTTTATCGTTTGCCTTAGAATCTTTTCTGTATAGTTTTGAATAAGGCTGCCGTAGTGAAGTATCTTCTTTAAGCCGTATTTTTTAGTGACTTCTTTTAACCGATGTATTCCATTGTTGTTGGCAGCTATTTGAGCAAGAAGATCTCCTTTTCTTTCTTCTGGAGTCCGAACATTAGCGAGAATAAGGTTAAAAAGTTCCTTATTTAATTCCCCTTTCAGGATTATTTTTAACGGTGGAATTATAAGCCCCTCTTGAAATATTTCCGAAGCAAGCGGCATGGAACCCGGTGTCATTCCGCCTACATCTGAGTGATGTGCACGATTGGCCACAAAAAAAGATAATTTTTTATCAATAAACACTGGAGAAATACATGTGATATCCGGAAGGTGAGTCCCTCCTCTGTAAGGGTCGTTGAGAATCACCAGGTCACCCTCTTCAAAAGTAACAGTTTTCAGAGAGGATTGGACAGAAAGCGGCATGGCTCCAAGATGAACAGGGATATGCGAACCCTGGGCGAATGTTTCCCCTGTTTTATTAAAAAGAGCACACGAAAAGTCTTTTCTTTCTTTGATATTAGGGGAGAGGGCAGTGCGGCCTAAAACAGCTCCCATTTCTTCAGATATGGACACAAATATATTTTTAAATAATTCTAATTCGATAGGATCAAATTTAATCATTATAAATGTTTTGTTTTTTGGATAATAAGATTTAAGAAACTGTCAGTTTTTAATGTATATGCAGGAGGGAGAAATGTTGTTGATTCATGATCCACAACAAGTGCAGGCCCGTTAATCATATTTCCTGCTTTAAGCATAGACCGTTTAAATACAGAGGCCGTAAGTTTTTTGCCTTTATAGAATAGAGTTTGTTTTTTAAAAAAAGCATTTTTTGGATCTTGATTTTCAATAGAGAACTTTTTAAGCCTGATTTTTTTGTTTATACCAACCGCTTTGACTCTAATATTCACAATCTCGACTGGCCTGTCGTGGTGATGATAAGAATAGAGCTTTTGATGAGTATTGTGAAATTCAGATACAAAGGACAAACCATGAAAATTCTTACCGGTAACTGGAATTGTGATTTCGTAGGATTGTCCAAAATATCTAAGGTCAAGGAAACGAAAAATCTTTACTTGTTCTGGTTTAAATCCTTCCTTTTGCATATCGTTGAGGCTTTTTTGACAGAGTTTGGCAAAATATCCTTCTAATTTTTCCCACTTAATTTCCTCTGTGAGTTTTAAAACAGATTTCGAGTAATCTTTTATGGAATCGGCCAGTAACAGTCCTATGGCAGAAAGAACTCCTGCATTTTTGGGAATAATAACTTTTGGCATTTTCAAATTAGCAGCTATTTCAACAGCATGCATTCCGCCAGCTCCTCCAAAAGAAAATAGTGCAAAGTTTCTGGGATCGAATCCCTGTTCGATAGAGATAACCCGGATGGCCTTTTCCATGTTTGCATTAGCAATTTCAATTATGCCTGCAGCTGTTTCAATAATAGATTTGTTAATTTTTTTTGAAAGTATTTTCAAAATATTTAAACTTTTATCCGGAAAAATCTTCATGCGGCCTCCAAGAAAGAATTCCGGAGAGAGCCGTCCAAGGATAAGATTTGCATCTGTTACAGTCGGATAAATTCCTTGACCATAGCAGGCTGGTCCTGGAACTGCTCCTGCACTTTGAGGGCCAACTCTTAGAGAACCTCCGCTGTCAACATATGCTATAGATCCCCCTCCAGCACCAACAGTATGGATATTAATCATAGGCAGACGAACAGGAAAGTTGCCGATAGTACTTTCATTTGTTCTCCTGATTTTCCCGTCTATTAGAGATACATCAGAAGATGTTCCTCCCATATCAAGAGTGATTATTTTTTGAAAACCTGCGGCCTTAATTATATGAAAGGCAGCGACAACTCCCCCTGCCGGTCCTGAAAGTGCTGTCCGTATAGGTTCTTTTTTTGCTGTTGCAGGAGAAATATGTCCTTCGTTTGATTGCATTATCCGGAGCTCTGCTTCGGGCATCTTTTTTGTTAGGTCAGTCAAGTATTGGCTGATAACCGGCATTAGATATGCATTTACAACTGTGACAGTCGTTCTTTCATATTCACGGTATTCGGGGAGAATCTTACTTGAAACGGAAACCATAATTTTTTTCTTTTTAAGTTCTTTTAGAATAATTTTTTCATTAGCTGGATTTGCAAAAGAGTTAATAAGTGATACTGCAACAGCTTCTGTATGAATTTTTTCAATTTTGTTAAGAATCTTATTTAATTCAACCGTAGAAATATTTATCTCGATTTTTCCTGCTGATGATGTTCTTTCTTTTATTCCAAAACAATGCTTGCTGGAAAGAAGGGGAACCCTTGGTTCGGCTTTCAAGCTGTATAGATTGAGTCTTACTTGCCGTCCTATGAAAATAATATCCTCAAATCCCTTGGTTGTGATCAATGCAATTTTCCCTCCTTTCCTTTCAAGAAGGGAATTTGTGGCTACGGTTGTCCCGTGAATAACTAGAAGAGGCACACTGCTGCGAACAAATTCTTTTATTCCTTCAATAATAGATAGAGAAGGATTACTGGGTGTAGAAGGGATTTTTTTTATCTCAAATTTTCCATTAATAGAGATAAAAAAATCAGTGAATGTACCTCCAGTATCGACACCAATTCTAATTTCAGCCATTTTAAACAATGAGTAAATGTAGGTATTCAAGAATTATTTGCATAAACTGCAGGTTCCGCTTGAGCAAGTGGAGCAACCGTTAGAAGAATTTGTGTTTTTGTCAGTTCCTTTTATTCCAAAAGAAGAGATGCATTTTTGAATATCATGACTTCCGCATTTTACACAGAAGACATCCTTTTCTTTGCCTAGAGAAACAATAGTCTCAAATTTCTTTCCGCAATTTTTACAAATAAATTCATATATAGGCATAATATTACTCTATTGTATTACAGCTACAGCCCATATTTTCAAAAATCATTTCATTTATTACAGATTATATAGAGGATAGTATCCTAGAAGGGGAGGTTTCATTATATTTCGAATACTTTATTGAAGAGCTTGGCAAAAGCAACTCAGATGTTAATATTTATCTAAAAAAAATATTCACAGAAAATAAAGTCACAATCTATATACTGCAAAGCTTCTTTAAATTTTTTCCAGAATATTTGTTTTATTTCAACATAAATCTGGAACAAAAAACTTCTGACATAAGATTTCTTGAAAAAATGATCGAATGCCTTAAAATGATTGATTCTCCTAAATCCTTTGTTATTTTGAAAAATATTTTTTTATTAGGCAGTCACTTCACTAAAATAATAGTATTGAAGGCAATGCAAAAACTCTCAGAGTTCGATGAAAAATTTCTTTTTCCCATTCTAAAAAAGAAGGATTATACTTTAAAAGGAGAGGTTCTCGTAATCTTTATAAAAAATGAAAATATAAAAAAGACCGCCCTTGAAAAAATGTTTTTTATTCGATCCCCATTTGGAATAAAAAACAGAATACTTATAGAACATATAAAAATAGTCGAAGAAAAGGAGATCATGGTAGCAAGGGACTATTTGCTGCCTTTAAGCAAAAGGAAATTTTTCTGGAACAGAAAGCTAAGAGAACAGGCAATAAAAGTTTTAAAGAAGTGGAATGATAGAAAAAGTTAAAAACTCTATATTGAAGCTTGCTGGTGCAATACAAGCAGGAAAAATATACTCCGAAGAGCACCCGATGTTCTTAGAGCTTACTGAAAAAACATATACAATCTTAAAAGAAATCTTGAATGAAAAAAAAGAAATGGTTATTGGCATACTCAATGAAGAGCTGGCATGGGAAAATGAGATATTTTTTGACATCAGCAAAAAAATAAAGCCGTTGGTTCTTTATTTACAGGAAAAAGAAATCGAGAGGATATATTTTCATCAAGCTATGAAAAAAGAGGAATTAATAAAGTTTATTTCTCTTCTAACAGCATCCAAAGAAGAAACTCAAATCGATATTCAAAAAGCTTTAGTACTTCACGGCATTAAAAACATAAAGACAGGCAAAATCAGAGCCGTTTCTCAAGACAAGGAACAAATTAAAAAGCCTGAAAATTTTACGAAGCAATACGAAAATTCACTAGAATCATTTTCAAATGTTGTTGACAAAGTTCTAAACATGGAGGAAATTGATTATCTTAATTTGAAGTTCAATATTTTAAACCTTATTGAAAACTTCATGGGGAACTACCAGGAATTACTTAATCTAATTTCCATAAAGGAAAAAGACCTTGTACCATTTGCACATCTTTTGAACGTTAGCATTCTATCTATGTATATATCCTCAAAATTTGGGTTCCCACAGGACGATGTCATAGATATAGGAATTGCTGCCTTATTCCACGACATTGGAAAGATTCATATCTCCAAACAGATAATCAAAAAAGAATCTAAATTATCTAAAGATGAATTCGATCAAATGAAAGATCACTCTGTATTAGGAGCCCATATTCTCCTGGAGCAATCAGACTCTTTAGGGGCATTATCCGCAGTTGTTGCTTTTGAACACCACCTCCATTTCGATCTAAAAGGCTATCCTAAATTGTCATTTCCTCGAAAGCCTCATATTGCCTCCCTAATAGTGTCCATGTGCAATACCTATGATGCACTTGCCCAACGGAGAACATATAAAAAGTACTACCCGCCCATTAGAATTTATAAGTTAATGATGAAAGGAAAAGGCAGACAATTCGACCCTGAACTTATAGAGAAATTCTTCAAAATAATGGGTATTTGGCCTATAGGAACTGTCGTTTCTTTGACCGATACTAGAATTGCTGTAGTAAGGGAGGAAAACGAACAGGATATTTTCTGCCCTATAGTAGAAGTCATTTTTCCCTTAGAAAAAAGAGAACTTATTGATCTGGAAGAAACAAAAGAGTATCTTAAGATAAAGAATGCCCTTAACCCTTTTGGGGATGGGAAAAAATACCTTGAACTCATTTAACTCCGTAAAAAAGATTACTGTGAATGGAGAAAAAACAAAATGGAAGCAAAGTATTTAGTAACAGGAGGAGCAGGCTTTATAGGCTCAAATATTGTTCACAACCTGGTCAAAAGAAAACTTCCAGTAAGAGTAATCGACAACTTATCTACTGGAAACATGGATAATCTTGCTAACTTACGTACTAAAATACATCTTATTGAAGGAGATATATGCGATTTAGCAACGGTTCGAATGGCAATGAAAGGAATTGAGTGTGTTTTTCATCAAGCTGCCCTTCCTTCTGTACCAAGATCAATTGAAAATCCACTTGCCTCTAATGAAACCAACATTAATGGAACCTTGAATATTCTTATTGCATCCCGTGACAGCCAGGTCAAAAGAGTAATCTATGCAGGATCTTCTTCCGTTTATGGTGATACACCTGTTCTTCCAAAAAAAGAAAACATGCCTTCTTATCCCCTTTCCCCATATGCACTTACGAAGCTTGTTGGCGAATATTATTGCAAAATATTCAGCTCAATTTATGGATTGGAAACTATAATACTGCGCTACTTCAATGTGTTTGGCCCAAGACAAGACCCCAAATCCCAATATTCAGCTGTAATCCCTAAATTCATTCAAGCCCTCCTGACGGATAAGACTCCAACAATTTACGGAAATGGTGAACAAACCAGAGACTTCACATTCGTAGAAAATGTGGTCCATGCCAATATCCTGGCCAGTCAGGTAAAAAAAACTCATGGAGAAACAATCAATATTGCAACAGGCTCAAGAGTTGACATAAATAAATTATTAGAAATTTTAGAGGAAATTACAGAAAAGAACATAGTGCCAAAATATGAATCCGCTAGGAAAGGCGATGTTTTCCATTCGTTAGCCGATATTTCTGAAGCAAAACGAATTCTTGCGTATACTCCAAAAATCAGCCTAAAAGAAGGATTAATAAACACCGTTAGATGGATGGAAAGTAATTTTGTCGCCCAAAGCTAAAATAATTTGAGAAAATAAAATTACTATTAATATTTGACCCGAATTATTCATAATACCGATAGATATGAAAAGAAGAGATGCCATCATCACTTTTGGCTGCTTGGCCTTAATAAGTCCAAGTTTATTTTTCTGTAAAAAAAGGAGTAAATATATGAAAAAAGAAATTAAAACTGAAAATGCCCCTAAAGCAATCGGCCCTTACTCCCAGGCAATATCAGCTAATGGTTTTATCTTTGCGTCAGGACAAATTCCCATTAATCCCACAACCGGAGAGTTAAATACAGGGAGCATAGAAGAACAGACACGGCTTGCTTTAAATAACCTAAAGGCTGTTATTGAAGCTGCAGGGAGTTCTTTTGACAACGTTATCAAATGTACGGTTTTTCTCAATGACATGAACGATTTCAGCAGGATGAATAGTGTATATAGCGAGTTTTTCAACGCTCCTTACCCCGCCAGGGCAGCAGTTCAAGTTGCACGCCTTCCAAAAGATGTTAAAGTTGAAATTGAGGCTGTAGCTGTAATACAATAGAGTAATATTATGCCTATATATGAATTTATTTGTAAAAATTGCGGAAAGAAATTTGAGACTATTGTTTCTCTAG
>AWNV01000089.1 GCA_000493965.1 Candidatus Aminicenans sakinawicola JGI OTU-1 | reverse complement strand
AAACAATGGTTTTGGTGGCAAAAATGTACGTTTAAGCAGATCAGATGTTATTTTTGAAGTTTTCGTCTTAAAGTGCTTTTATGGGGCCCAAAAAGGAGCTTTTAAGGCAAAATATCAGCCCTTATTATGGGGTATCTTTCATGATATCTATAAGTTAGCATGGCCCGACCCCCTTTTCACTAATTTGTGCTATTCCCGAGTAATCAGCTCTGCTAAGGATAGGTAGACATGTAAGATGTGTTCCAGGCGTCAGTCTTTTGTTTTCCTAAAGAGGTTCAAGAGGAGGAAATAAACCGTCGGTGTGGCTACGAGAGAAAGCAAGACCGAGATGAATAGAGCTCCGATAACAGCGATTGCCAGGGGCTTCAGCATATCTGCTCCTGAGCCGATGCCGTAAGCCAGCGGCAGCATTCCGATGACTGTTGTCATGGACGTCATTAAAACAGGCCGCAAGCGGCGCCGGCCCGATTGTACCAGTGCTTCCTCCAATGTGAACTTTTCGGCACGTAACACCTTAACGAAATCCAACATCAGGATTCCATTCTTGGTCACAATCCCGACACCGATGATCGCTCCGAGGAAAGACACCACATTGAGTGATGTTCCGGTCAGCCACAGAGCCAGGACTGTTCCGAACATGGCCAGCACCGCACCAAAAACGATGGAAACGGGTTCGTAGAAGGAACCGAATTCAAGCAGCAACACAGTAAAGACTAGAATGATGGCCATGAGTAACACAATCAAGAGGTTGTGGAATGATTCCTGCTGCTGCTCGTAGAGCCCACCGTATTCGATGGTTCCCG
Organism: Candidatus Aminicenans sakinawicola JGI OTU-1; assembly: GCA_000493965.1. Taxonomy (GTDB): domain Bacteria; phylum Acidobacteriota; class Aminicenantia; order Aminicenantales; family Aminicenantaceae; genus Aminicenans; species Aminicenans sakinawicola. The sequence continues at coordinate 8,861 of AWNV01000089.1, read as the reverse complement.
GGGGAATGGATTCATCTTTGCTCAGCACGTCGCGGATCTCATGCATAGCGCTTCCCATATCGCGACCTTCGAGACGTGCAGTTACGGCTACGTCCTGCCGTTGCTCTTCACGCCTGAGTTCAAGCTGCCCTGGTTCCTCGATAAGATCTACCACTTGCGACAACTTGATGAGCGTTCCTTCTGGGGTCCGCAGCGGCAGTTCCATTAGGCTGGACAGTCGATCGATCTGTGCAGGGTCAACCTTCACCCTGATATCCACCACTTGATCTCCTTCAAGCACCCAGGAAGCTGTCTGTCCCAGCATGGCCGTGTTGACGGCCTGGGCAATATCATCCGCCGTCAGTCCAAATCGTTGCGCATCAACTGTACGGACGTGAAAGCTGATGGTCGGTCCGGTATAAACCAATCCGTTAAACGTGTCCACGACGCCTTGGATTTTATTCAGCTGCTCTTCAACCTCGGGTGCTTTTTTCTTGAGCCATTCAGTATCGGTCGAAAAAAGTTTCACTTCAATAGGTTGGGGCGCCCACATAAGGTCTCCGATCAGGTCGCTCAGAATCCCGGGAAATTCCCAATTCAACCCGGGCAGCTCCGTGTTGAATCTCCTCCGTAATTCGGAGATCACATCCTCGGTTTTGCGTTTGCGCCGGGTTTTCAGTTTGACCAGAAAATCCCCGGTGTTCGGTTCTGCGATGGCCAGTGCAAGCCTCGCTCCAGTGCGGCGCGAATAGCTTTCGACTTCTGGGACCGACCGCAAAATCTTCTCCGCCTGCAAGAGCTGGCGATTCGTTTCCGAGAGACTTGTCCCCGGCGGAGTGAAATAATCGATCACGAATCCTCCTTCGTCCATCGGCGGAATAAATTCACTGTCAAGCCGATTATAGATTAAAATACCGGTTAGAAACACAAGGCCGCAGACCCCAATCGTGATCCAGCGATGCCGGAGTGCGGGACGAACGGCGATTTCGTAAATCCGGATCAAACGGCGGAGCAGAAAGCCGCCTTGTTCGGCGAACGGCTTGGGTTCGATTCCTTTGCGTAGACGAATGAACCAGGCCGCGAGCGATGGCGTCAGCGTGACCGCCAGGATAAGCGATGTCAGCATCGATACGACCATGGTTAGGGCAAGGGCGCGAAAGAATACGCCGGTGATCCCGAGGAGGAATGCCAAAGGAATAAAGACAACGACTGGTGTAAGAGTCGAGCCGATCAACGGCCGGAAAATTTCGCTGATCCCCTCCCGGATGGCTTCAAGCCGGCCTACGCCCGATATAAGCTTGGTGTGGATTGCCTCCACCACTACGATCGCATTGTCAATAACGATGCCGATTGCCGCAGCGATACCTCCAAGCGTCATCAAATTGAATGTGAGGCCTGTCATTTTCATGGACAAGAGGGTGATCAACACGGTTATGGGGATCACTATGGCCGCAACGAACGTCGCGCCCCAATTTTTTAAAAAAGAAAAAAGAATTAACACAGACAGAAAAAGACCAAAAATAATAGCTTCCCAGACTCCTCCGACAGATGTCCCAACAATTTCAGACTGGTCATAAAAAAAAGCAAGCTTCAAATCGGGAGGCAATTCCTTCTTCAACTCTCTAATCTCTTTTTTAAGCGCTGCAGCAATATCCAGCGTACTACCATCTGGCTGGCTGCGGACGTTGAGCAGGACAGCATCCTCTCCATCAGCAGTGACGATATTGAAAACAGGTTTAGGACCGCGCACGACTTTAGCTACATCTTTGACCCGGAACGGATGTCCGCCTTCGGTTTTGACGACGAAGTTTTCAATGTCCTGGATCGAGTGTGCTCTCCCATCGACGACAGTCAGATAGAGAGTGTGGTTTTCTTCATGCATGCCGGCTGAAGCCACAAAATTGTTATTGATTAATGCGTCTGTGATCTGGGAGAGTGTGAGATGGGCTGCGTTCAACAAAAGGGGATCTGCAATGATATGATATTCGGGCGTGCGGCCTCCGACCAGGTCGACGCGGGCGACGCCGGGAATCCGAAGGAAGCGAAGCTTGAGATTATACCGAGCCGTTTCCCACAGCTCGGTGATACTGCGCTTATTGCTGGTAAGGCTGACGCCCACGATAGGAAAAGCTGAGAAGGTCAACCGGAAGACCGTCGTTGTGGCTGTCGCTGGAAGTGTACTACGGATTTGAGACAGCCGGCTGAGCACGAAGAGCTCGGACTCGATCATATAGACCTTCCAGGTGAAAAACACACTGATCTCGGCTGAGCCACGCCCCGTGGCCGATCGAATCGTAACAACGCCGCGAATATCTTTCATCGTTTCTTCGATGGGCCGTGTGATCGTGGCCATCATCTCGTCAGCAGGCATGACGCCGTTGTCGATGAGGATAACTACGCGAGGGAAATTTGTTTGAGGGAAAACCGACGATGGAATTTTGAATGCCGAATAAATGCCAGCCAAGCATAGCGCAATACAGACAAAAGCGATGAAAAGGGCATGACGCGTTGCGAATGTGCCTACAACGTGATTTTTATTCATGTTATTGATAGATGATATGGATCTTTGTCACAGGAGGAAGGCTGTAGGCGTCTTCAGTGACAATAATCATTCCTTCTGTCAAGCCTTCTCCTTCTACTTCGACGAGGCCGCGTTCGCGCAATCCATCCTTCACAGGCATACGGATGGCCTTGTCACCCTGAACGATCATTATCCAGCTGCCTTCCCCTTTGCTGCTTATAAGGCTTTCTTCCGGCACGGCCAGGCAGTCCCTGTGTTCATCACAAATGATCCTGATATTGAGAAAATAACCGGGATGAAATTCGATTGTTGCTGGAATGGATGCTCGGACCAATATGGTATCCATCTTAGGGTCAATGTTTTTGCTGATGAATGTCAGAGTGCCTGTGGCGGAAGCCTCCAAGCCGAGTTCAACAGGTTGGCCCAATTTCAATAAGGGGGCTTCCCGGCTTGGAACGTTGACGGCCACAACCAAGCGGTCCAGGTCAATAATCTCAGCCAAGGTCGTATTCGATTCAACAGACTGACCGAGTTCAGCGTTTAGCTGGACCAGCGTTCCCGTCAGAGGAGCCGCGATCTGAAGAAGGGAGAGCTGGGTTTGAGCGGCAGACAGCTCGCTCTGGGCGGTATTGAATTGGCTTTCCGCCTCTTGAAATGATTTCTGGGATGTCCCATCAGCCTTGAAAAGTTTTTTCTGACGCTCATACGTTTGTTCTGCAAACTTCAGCTTTTTTTGAGCTTTGAGGAGGACGACTTCGGCTACACGGCTGTCCAGGCGGAATAATATGTCCCCATGTGAAACTGGTAGACCCTCGGTGCAGTTAATCTGGACAAGGATACCGCTTACGGGCGAGCCGATGAATGCTGCAGCAGGCAGTTTTCCATCCGAGGCCGGCTCCGGTTCCACTCTCCCGTAAGCCGTGACATAGCGGTGGAGCGTCGTTCGAATGATCTTTCCGACGTGGACAGCCACGGAAGTGTCCATCTCTACATCCTTTTCTGCTGTTTTGAATTTTATGACTGTTACGGAAATGATGACGGCCAGCACAGCCGCGACCATTGCCAAGCCAACCAACATCCGTCGTTTATTCATCCGTTTGCTCCTTTGCCAATCTGGCAGTTCTTTCCGGTGTTTCGTAGATCCATTCCTTAAGATCGAGCGGGCTTTGCATGGCACTTTCCAGTTTGCCGGTCATCTGCTGCGCTTTGTTGAGAGCATCCAGCCGGGAAAGCACGCTCGAACCAAACTCCAATTGAACGCCCAGGAATCGGGCGGCCATTTTTTGACTTCATGCCTGTCCTGGAGAAAATCCTTCAGCTCTGGTGAATCCAGCCTCCGGCCTTAAAGTCATCTATGTTCTGGGCTGGGGAAATCGGCTTTTCGGGAATGAATTATATTGGAATTGACCATCATAAGCAATACTATCTAAAACTGACAGAGATGGTTTACACATGGTTTTGGTGGCAAAAATGTACGTTTAAGCAGATCAGATGTTATTTTTGTATTTTTCGTCTTAAAGTGCTTTTTTAGGGCCCAAAAAGGAGCTTTTAAGGCAAAATATCAGCCCTTATTATGGGGTATCTTTCATGATATCTATAAGTTAGCATGGTCCGACCCCATTTTTCTGCGGCAAAGAGGCGCTTGTGAAATACTTCAAGGCTACCACACGCAAAGAGATCGCACCAGGCATCATTGCTGTGATACAGTCTTTTGGGAGCCGAATGAATTTTCATCAATTATTTTGGCAGGAACTTTTTTCCTTACAAATTCGTATTAGGTAATGGTATAAATCTGAGGTGAATTATGAAAAAATGGATTTGGAGAATTTTAGCTGTCGTATTTGTAGCAATTTTCTTCGTTTTTCTCTTTTCCCGCAAAAAAAATGAAGAAACTTTAAATTTCGTGGAAGTCACAAAGGGAACCATCAGTGAAAAGGCCCTGGCTGTGGGAACCATCGAGCCGGAACAGGAGATTAAAGTCAAATCGACCATTCCCGGCATAGTCTCAGAAGTCCTGTTCAAAGTCGGAGACTCAGTCCAGAAAGAAAACTCGCTATTTAAGATCTCCCCCAATCCGACGCCAGTGGAATACGTCGAGACGAGACGGAACATGGAAATGGCTCAACTTACTTTAGATAAACTCCGGGCAGACCGGGAGAGAAATCTCAAGCTTTTTAAGGAATCATTCATATCCAGTTCTGATATGGAAGTCAGTGAATCTGCTTACAATGAAGGCAACTTAAGATTTAAAATCGCTCAGGATAAATTCATGCTTATGGAAAAAGGCCGCATTCAGCTAAGCAACCGCAGCATTGATTCCATTGTGAAATCCCCTATAAATGGTATGATCCTTTCCCAGCATGTTTTCCAAGGAGATCCCGTTGTCCCTCTGACCAATTTCCAACCTGGAACTGAACTCTGTTCTTTAGCTGACATGGGAATGCTGCTTTTTAAGGGCACAGTGGATGAAATCGATGTCGGAAAAATCCTGGTCGGAATGGATGCTGACATTCAAATAGGCGCTTTGCCTGAGAGCCGTATCCTGGGCCAGGTGGAGAGGATATATCCCAAGGCAAAGAAAGATGGCAACGCCACCCTCTTTGACATTGAAATCCTTATCTCCGATGACGGCGGTCAGCTGCTACGGGCAGGCTACTCAGCAACAGCCACAATTACTGTCCAGGCCAGAGAAGACATCCTGATACTTCCTGAACGCCTGGTGCTATTTGAAAACGGCAAGAAATTTGTAGAAGTGAAAAAGGGCGAAGAGATAGAAAAAAAAGAGGTTCAGACCGGTCTTTCTGACGGATTGAACATCGAAATCACCAGCGGCTTGAAAGAAGGTGAAAAGGTTGTGGAAAGACCTCCCCGTAAAATCACATGATCACTATCTTCTTTCGAAATCTCGTCCGCGACTTGATGCGCCAACCACTACGGACCATCCTCACTCTTTCTGGGGTTATTTGGGGAACTTTTTCAGTCATCCTTTTAATCGCCTTTGGTGAATCAGTGGGAAAAGCCCAGACAAAGCGCTTTCACGGCATGGGCTACGGAATCGTGCTTATGTTTCCCTCGCAGACCACTCTTCCATACAAAGGATTTCAGAAAGGCAAACCCGTCCGTATAACTCCTGAGCAGATAGAAGACATCCCAGATAAAGTTTCAGATATTGAAATTATAAGCCCGGAATTTGTTAGAAGCTGTAGGATCCGGTATAAAAGACTGGAGTATCTTAACACTGTGCGAGGAGTCAACCCCTCTTTCGAGCGGATGCGCAACATTATCCCGGCAAAGGGACGTTTTATAAATCCATTAGACATGAAAGAGAAAAGGCGGGTATGCCTTATCGGAAACGTCTTAGCTACAGATCTTTTCACCACCAGTGATCCCCTTGGTAAAAGTATCTTTATCGAAGGAGTACCGTTCACCGTGATCGGAGTCATGGCTGAAAAACTTCAAACCTCGAATTACAATGGTAACCGAGACGAAAGATGTGCCTTTATCCCATGGACCACTTACAGCACCCTCTATGGGGCCAAATACGTTTCTAACATCATCTTCCGCCCTTTGGATTTTAATCGGAGTGCTGAGGTGACACAGGGAATCAAAAATCACCTGTCCAAGCTGATCGGGTTCGATCCTCAGGATCCGGATGCGATCTCTGTTTGGGATACACTTGAGATGGAAAAAAGTTTCCGGACTTTTTTCACCGCCTTCAATGTATTCCTGGGAGTTATCGGCTCCTTCACCCTGCTTGTGGGAGGAGTGGGAGTCGCATCTATCATGATGGTCGTGGTAGAAGAAAGAGGCCGTGAGATCGGAATCAAACTGGCTGTGGGTGCCCGCCGTCGCACAATTCTGTTTCAGTTTTTCAGCGAGTCACTCGTTATTATGTTAATTGGCGGGCTTGTCGGCTTTGCTTTTTCCGGAGCCGTAGTCAGTTTAGTCCAATCAATGCCGGAGTCTGTCACCCAGTTTGTAGGAACTCCCCAAATCAGTCCCTTGGTCACTGTCTCATCTATATCCATTCTTCTGCTTATCGGGACTGTTGCCGGCTTCATTCCTGCCAGAAATGCTGCCTCTACAAATCCGATCACTGCACTAAGGAAATAAAATGAATCTTACACTGCTGCGCTTCTTTTCGAATGAATTCCGGAAACGACGCAAGAAAGCTGCTCTGATCACGTTTGCTCTTTTCTGGGGCTCTCTCTCGATTCTTCTGCTTCTTGCATTTGGTCAGGGAATGTCTGCCCAGTTCCGCATAAGTTTCAGCGGTTTGGGACAAGATCTGATCATGATCTCCGGAGGCCAGACCTCGAAGCTTTATCAAGGGCTTCCCAAAGGAAGGCGGATTCGTCTCTACCCAGGCGATATCCAGTATCTAAAGGAGAGAATTCCCGAAATATCCTTGATCGCTCCCGAATCTTATAATAGTTGGCCTGTATCGGCAAACCGCAAAGAGATCAACCGTACGATTCATGGAACAACAGCAGAGTTTGCCCAGATGCGGACCCAGATTCCTCAAATGGGAGGCCGTTTTCTAAATGCTGCGGATGTGAAAAATGGCCGCAAAGTGGCTTTTATCGGTTGGAAAGTAGGAACCGACCTCTTTGGCATTGAGAATCCTGTGGGACAAAAGATCATCATAAACCGCATCCCATTTACTGTTATTGGCGTACTGAAAAAAAAACTCCAGGATTCCATGTATCAGGGGCCGGACGCAGATCAGATCTATACTCCCTACTCGGCCTTCACCCAGATCGACAGCCAGCTGCATATCGACCGCATCCACATCCATCCCCGGGAGATTGGCTTTTCTCCGCTTATCGAGGAACGGGTGCATACTCTACTCGGTAAAAAATACCGTTTTGACAACACCGACCGTTACGCTCTCAGTATCTGGAATACGATCGATGACGCTAAAGAAGCCGGAACCATATTCAAGGGCATTGAGGTGTTCCTCGGCATAATGGGTGCTTTGACACTGCTTATCGGAGCTGTGGGCGTCACTAATTTGATGTATGCTGTCATCAGAGAAAGAAGACAGGAGATCGGCATTAAGATGGCTCTCGGCGCTAAGCGCCGGGTGATTATCCAACAGTTCATCCTGGAAACACTGTTTATTTTTTTGAAAGGGACTTTCTGGGGCCTTGTAACGGCTTTCAACATCATACATCTAGTTCGGCTTGCCCCGATCAATTATGAGGGATTTGGAATCGAAGGATATCTCCTGCGTCCGGTTTTTTCATTTGAGATATTCATCATTTTTCTGGTCATTGTGGGGACGTTGGTATTTATGTCAGGCATTTTCCCGGCTGTGCGTGCTTCCCGGCTCAATCCCATTGATTCTCTTCGGTATGAATAGAGGTGATACTATGATCAAATTCAATAAAATCAAAAAGGTTTATCAAATGGGTACTCAGGCGCTTGAAGCGCTGAGCGGAGTATCTTTGCAAATTGCTGCCGGAGAATTTGTAACCATCATGGGTCCTTCAGGCTCAGGCAAGTCGACTCTTATGAACATTATCGGCTGTCTTGATACCCCGACCGAGGGGGAATATTACCTGGAAGATAAAAACGTAGCAGGATTTACCTTTGATCAGCTTGCCTCTATCCGTAACAAAATGATGGGCTTTGTCTTCCAGAATTTCAACCTCCTCCCCTATGCCACCGCCTGGGAGAATATAGAACTCCCCATGCTCTTTAACGGAAAAAACAGCAGAAATCGAAAAGAACGTGTTACCGAAGTATTAAACGAAGTAGGACTTTTAAAGTGGAAAGAGCACCGGCCCTCAGAACTTTCCGGAGGTCAGCAGCAGCGCATCGCTCTGGCCCGGGCATTAGCCAACGATCCTCCCATTATCCTAGCTGACGAACCCACCGGCAACCTGGATTCTAAGAGTGGCGAAGAGATAATGGAACTTCTCGGCAGGCTTTGGAAGAAAGGACATACTATCATTATGGTTACCCACGACGACCGCTTAGCCAGCCATTCCCAGCGCATCATCCATCTATTCGACGGACGGGAAGCAGAGACTTAAATATAAAATCCAGCAATAATTTACTTACCCCTTTTTTATTATTTTTGTTATTTTTGGGTCTTATTTATATTTTAGATATTTTGGGGTCTGGTTATTTTGTATTTTGGGGTCGGACCGCACGAACTGATTGAATTTTCAGGAGTTAAACTGAAAAACGGCCTCAAAATCGACCTTAAAACAAAAACAATGGTTTTGATGGCAAAAATGTACGTTTAAGCAGATCAAATGTTATTTTTGTATTTTTCGTCTTAAAGTGCTTTTTTAGGGCCCAAAAAGGAGCTTTTAAGGCAAAATATCAGCCCTTATTATGGGGTATCTTT
>AWNV01000088.1 GCA_000493965.1 Candidatus Aminicenans sakinawicola JGI OTU-1 | reverse complement strand
AATGGCTCTCTCGTTCCTTCAGAATAAATCTGTCAATCGCATCATTCTCACACGACCTGCAATCGAAGCAGGAGAAAAATTAGGCTTTCTACCTGGTAATATTCTCCAGAAAATAAACCCTTACCTTCGTCCACTCTATGATGCCCTGTTTGACCTGATCCAATCAGAACAAGCCCACCATCTCATTGAAAGAGGGATTATAGAGATTGCTCCATTAGCTTTTATGAGGGGCAGAACTTTAAATAGTGCTTTCATTATACTCGATGAAGCCCAAAATACGACAAAAGAACAAATGAAGATGATTTTAACCCGATCTGGGTTTGACTCCAAACTGATAGTCACAGCAGATATTACACAAATCGATTTACCGCAGCCCGATAGATCCGGAGTGGTACACGCCTTAAATATTCTTTCTCATATAAAGGAAATCGCCTTTGTTCAGTTCAACGAAAAAGATGTTGTAAGGCACCCTCTTGTTCAAAAAATTATAAAAGCTTATCAAAAATCAGAAGCTGGATCCAAAAAAAGAAAATGAACCCATTACATTTTAAAACGCTCAACTTCTTTAAAAACAGGAAGATGCCTATAAAAAAATCCCAAAACAGTCTTTCTTCACTTAAAAAAGTAAAAAAAGTCGCATTCTTCGAAAGACTCGTGAAAAATCCATTTCTCTTCCTTTTCATCTTTGTTATTGTCATTTCATACTTTATGTCTTATCTCCCGTCAAAATCTCTCCCTATTCCCACAGAGGGAGAAATCGCATCATCGGATATCATCGCACCTGAAGACCTCACCATTAAAGATACAGAAACAACTGAAAAAAGGAAAACAGAAGCAGCCGAAGCACTGCTCCCTGTTTATATGCTGGACCAGAATGTTTTTTTAAATACCGAAGAAAAGATTAGGGAGTTTTTCAGTTCGGGACGTGACCTCATCAAGCAACCTGCAACATCAAAGAGAATAGAAGACTTCCGAAAAACAATCCTTGAAAAGTTCGACAGGGAAATTTCGGAAAGAGATGTCAGAGCCCTCATTAAAGCTAAATTTTCTTCTGACCTGGAAGAAAATTTGATCGATCTCATCGGCAAAATTTCAAGCCAGGGTATAATCCTGTCCAAAAACCTCTTTATCCACAAAGAACAAGAGAAAGGCCTGGCCCTCATTAAAAGCCCGGAAAACGAAAAGAGCATAAAAGTTTCAGATCTGCTGAACATTTCAGAAAGCAAAGAAAAATTATCTGAAGAAATAAACAAATTAGACCTTGCACAAAATGATAAATTACTGTTAATCAATCTTTCTTATTTTTTTATCTCTCATAATATAAATTACAATAAAGTTAAAACCGAAGAGAGAAAAGAAGAGGCTCGTGCGAGCATAGGAACGGTTTTTTACACGATAAAAAAAGGGAAAGTCATCATCCGTAAAGGAGACGAAGTCAATCAGGAATCCCTCAAACAAATTAGAATAATAAATCAAAACCTCAGTTTGAAACCAAGCTGGTTTACTAATTTCATGGGGACATTTCTTTTATTCTGTTTCCTTTTCATATTCATCTGGTTCTATCTGAAATCATTCGTGAAGTTTAATATGGCTCTTAAGAATTTCATTATGATAGGAATCACTCTTGTCCTTAGCCTGTTATTCTATAAGGCCTCAATTTTTTTAGCCGACACATTAAGCCAGAGCAGCAGTATTTCCCTGTTAAAACACATTGAAACTTACAAATATTGCTTTCCTTTTCAATTCGGCACTCTTCTTTTTGCATTCCTGGCAGGAACTCAAATCGCACTGGTCTTTACTGTTATCAACAGCCTCCTTATCGGGTATCTCTTTAAGGCAAATTTTTATCTTCTGATCTTCAGTTTAATAGGAGCTCTGGCCGCTATATATGGAATAAAATATTACGGAAAGCAAAAGAGAACAACAACATTTCAGGCTGCTTTTTTTCTGGTCGCCCCGATCAATATATTTATAATAATAAGCTTCCATCTTATCATAGAAAAAATAGGCCCGATTGACATTCTTGCCAGCGAGATTCTGATGGGAGTCCTGGGGGGAATACTCAGTGCTGCCCTGGCATTTCTTTTCCTGCCTGTTTATGAAAATTTTTTCAGTTTAGTTACCCAGCCTAAACTCATCGAACTTACAAACTCGGACCTTCCAATTTTCAGGCAGATGGCGCTGGAAGCCCCCGGCTCTTACCATCATTCTCTCATCGTCTCATCTCTAGCAGAAAAAGCTGCAGAAGAAATCAAGTTAGATCCTATGCTGGTCAAGACTGGTGCTCTTTATCATGACATAGGCAAAATCAAAAGACCAGAATACTTCATCGAAAACAGAACTAGAAATCTTGATATGCACAGAGACCTCAAACCCAGCATGAGCAGCCTGGTGATAATCAACCATGTCAAGGAAGGCATGGAAATGGCAAAAAAATTAAAGCTCCCTAAAAAGATAAAAGACATAATCGAACAGCACCATGGAAACTCTCTGGTAAAATATTTCTTCGAAAAAGCAAAAGAAAAGTACGACCCTGAAACGCAAAAAATAGGAGAAGAAAGCTACAGATATGCAGGGCCTAAGCCAAAAAGCAAAGAAGCCGCCCTGGTTATGCTCGCAGATTCAATTGAGGCAGCTTCACGGAGTTTGAAATCCCCCACTAACATAAACTTGAAGCGAGTGATAACTGAAATATTTAATAATTATCTCCATGACGGGCAGTTGGACGACTGTAATTTTTCTTTCAAAGAATTGAAAATCTGTGCTTCATCATTTCTTGAAACTCTTTATACAATCTACCAATCGAGAGTCGACTACCCAGGATTTGATTTTGAAATCAAAAAAAAGAAAAAACCAGCATCAAATGATAGAAATACTAAACCAACAACATAAATACCCGATAAACACAGCCAGATTTAAGAAACTGCTGCAAAGATTAATCAAGCACTTTAAACTTAAAAACCCGGAGGTTACACTGGCATTTGTAAACAACAAGACAATTCAAGATTTGAATTATAGATTCTTGAAAAAAAACTCTCCTACAGATGTTTTGAGCTTTCCTGTTAATGAAAAGGAAGCCGACGGAAAATTTTACCTCGGAGATATCATTATTTCAGTTCCCCAAGCCTACAAGCAGTGTTCCCCAAAAAAAAGAAGGCCTGGAAAGAGAACTCGAACTCTTGAGCATTCACGGATTCCTGCATCTTCTGGGATTTGAACACTTCAAAGATATAGAAGAAGAAGAGGAAAAAATACAGAATCTATTTTTTGTAGGTGAATATGAAAATTAATATCATGACTTGGATCGGCTTTGGGCTGAGCTTTGCGGCAGCCTTTCTTTTTTCACTGTTTTATATGTCATTATGTTCCTTTTCAAAAATCTCGATCAGCCGCCTCCTCGAAGATAAAGGAAAAAAATACCGCCTTAAAATTCTTGAAATCTATGACGAACTAAAAGTCTTTATAGAAATCATGAGGATTATTTTTCTAATTGCTTTTCTGGTATATCTCTATATTATTTTTCCGCGGCCAAAGATATGGCCTCTCTGGCTATTTCTGATTTCACTAGCAGTCTATTTGATTTTTTTCGACCTCTTCCCCCGATTGATCAATTCATTCAGCAATAAGAAAATACTTACCATCTTCCTTTCATCTTTTAAAACATCATATATTTTTTCTCTGTTCCTGCCGCTTCTGAAAAAGACGAAATCCCTAAAAAAGGAGCAGGATGTTCAACATGAAGCTTCGGAAGAAGAAATCCAGGCATTGATAGAAGAAGCTAAAGAAGAAGGGATCATTGAAAAAGAAGACGAAACTCTGCTGAAGAGTATTGTTGAATTCGGTGATACTATTGTCAGAGAAATCATGACTCCCAGGGTTGACATAATATGCATCAAAAAAGATACAACTATAAAGAAGCTCAGAACACTGGTTATCAAGGAAAAACATTCCCGCATCCCTGTTTACAAGGAAAGAATCGACAATATAGAAGGAATCGTAATCGCTAAAGACCTTCTTGAATACTCTGATGACAAACACAATAGCGATGCCATCGAACCCCTCATCCGTCCGGTTTATTTCATCCCCGAATCAATGAAAGTCGCAGAACTTCTCAAGGAATTCCAGAAAAGGAAACAGAAATTGGCCATAGTTGTAGATGAACATGGAGGCGTATCCGGATTAGTAACAATGGAAGACCTCATGGAAGAGATTGTGGGGGAAAGCCAGGATGAATATGATAAGGATAAAGTACAGTTCATAGAACAAAATCCTTTTGACTATATTGTACTTGGAGATGCAGAAGTAGAAGAACTCGAGGACCTTTTCGACTTAGACCTCAGCCAAGACGACTTTATCACGGTCGGGGGACTTATTACACACTATCTGGGAAGACTGCCGAAACAAGGAGAACATATTGAGATTAAAGGTTTATCCCTGGAAATTCTCGACGTTGACCAGAAGAGAATCAAGAAGCTTCGAATCAAGAAGATACTGCAGAGTGATCAAGAGGAATAAAGATCTAACGAATGAAAGTCGGTTATGTGGCATTAATTGGACGTCCAAACGTAGGTAAATCTACACTTATTAATAAGATGCTGGGCCAAAAAGTGGCCATAATTTCTTCCAAACCGCAGACTACACGGACGAGTATCCTCGGAATTAAAACCACCGGACAGGGACAGATTATTTTTGTTGACAATCCTGGCATCCATAAACCTCTTCACAAACTGAATAAAAGAATGATGAACATTGTCTATTCTTCACTTGAAACATCTAACCTTGTCTGTCTTATTATCGATTCCACACTGGCTTTCGGACATGGAGATCAATTCGTAATCGATATCCTTAAAAACATCTTAACTCCCATGATCTTACTCATAAATAAAGTTGACATTATAAAAAAAGAAAAAATACTTTCCATCATCGAAAGATATAAAGACCTTATCGGATTCAAGGAAATCATTCCTATTTCCGCACTGAAGGGCACAAATCTGGATATCCTTGAGGAAAAAATTTATTTTTATTTACCTGAAGGCAAAAAGATATTTGAAGATGATAAAGTATCGGATCAATCACAACAATTTTTACTCTCAGAAATAATTAGAGAAAAAATACTCAAATATGTCAGAGAAGAACTTCCTTTTGTAACGGCTGTTCATATCGATAAAATTGAAGAGCGAACGAGGGCTTCAGATTCTGCAGACAGAATAATGAAAAACTATATCAAAGCCTTTATATTCGTTGAAAAAGACAATCACAGAAGAATTATTCTAGGAAAAAGGGGAATGCTTATTAAGGCAATAGGCACCCAAGCACGTCAAGAAATTGAGCAAATCCTAGGCGAAAAAATCTTCTTGGAACTTCAAATCAAAGTCAAAGAAAGATGGCGTGACAGAGCAAATGTCCTTGACCTGATCGAAAGACAATAAAGGATTAGTGTCCCCAGAATTCAGAATTTGAGTATTGACATTGGCTCACTTTGATGCGAAAATTTGAATCCCTTTTTCACGGTGAGCGTAGCTCAACAGGTTAGAGCACCGGACTGTGGATCCGGAGGTCGGGGGTTCGAGACCCCTCGCTCACCCTTCCTTGTTATCCTCCAAATCTCGGGCCTAAAACACTCCCTAGAGCAACAGTTATTACAATATATAAGGCCCAGAGTGAGAGCACAAATGCAGCTGATTTTTTTACCGTTAAACGGCTCACAACTGCCAATCCGATAATCCACAAAATTAACTGCCACGCTACAAACAAGTCAAACTTAGAAAGAAATCGATACAAAATCGATGAGTCTTGTCCTATTCCGGGCATTGGAAGAAAAAGACTCAGGTTAGTCGATACACCCAGGGTCGTTCCCTTCGATAGGATGAGAAACGAATGTATTATCCCTCCCAATGTCGTTACCATGGAAGTCCATGCTACAACGGAAAAAATATTCTTGAACTTTGTTTCTCCTCCCATAATTGTATTGCAGCCCAAAAGAAGCACTCCTGACAGAATCGACCAAACAATAAGAAATCCAACAGGAGTAAGCACGACGCTTACATATTTCATACTTCCCTGCATCATGGATTGCGCCCTTTCCATCTGCTCAGCAGGGATACCCCGTGCTTCCATGTCGGCAATCCTCTCCTTCACTATAATATCCATCACCGCCATACTCATCACGATCGTAAGGATAGCTGCAACGATAAACGGAAACAGCCACGTCGGTTTCCGAGCAATGCTATCGAAAGTTTCACGAGGGGACATAAAAATCCCAACAAGCCTTCCAAAAGGACCTATTTCTTCCACTGACTTTTCCTCTTCAGTCAAAATACCCTCCTTATTCCTCTTTACTCTTTTTCAAGTTTTAGAGTTTTAAATGCTTTGAAAAGCGAGAAATCCGTCTCTTTGAGTAACTTTTTAAAATTTTCAACATCAGTCTGGTATAAATTATTAAACTTTTCCAAGAAATCTTCAACCTTAGGTTGGACTTTCTTAAGTTTAACCTTAGCTGCCTGGCTAATCGGTTCAATTCCACCTGACATCCCGTAAACAGCCTGTCTTACCTGGCTGTTTAAGCCGCTAGAACGGTCGGCAATCCCCTGCTTTGGCGCCACAGGATTCAAAACACCTGCAATGTCCTCAAGTTTTTTATCAAGATCACGTGCAGCTTTCAGAACTTCTTGTGTATTGCTTGTACTGTTTCCTCTGGTATATTCCTGGACGGTTTTTACTGCCTTCCTAGTTTCTTCGATCTGACGCTGTGCAGAGTTTACTGTCTCCATCAATTTTTGAGCCTTCTTGCTCATCTGATAATTGGCCTTAAGAACCTCCATGTCCACTTTTATTCTGGGGTCAGTCTTGACAGTAAACGGCTGTATCGCTTCCTGATCATCATATTTAATCTTTACCTTATATTCTCCCGGAAGTACGGTTAAACCGCGTCCCCTAAAACGTCCTGCCTGCTGAGAAGCAGCCTCCTGCTGCATCTGCTCTCTGAAATTCCAGTACATCCGGTTTATACCCTTGTTTTCAGTGCCCCTCAACTGGCTCACTGTATGGCCGTCGCTATCCAGGATTGTAATGGAAACTCTTGACGAAGGTGAACCCATTCCTGCATCCATGCCAAACCGAGGCATTCCACCACGCTGTCTCATCCGCTCAATCATTTCCTGAGATATACCGCTCCTGGCTTCACTTTCTGAATCCTGTGCTTTACTCTTGCTGGGAATAAGATAATAAGTGATGCAAGCACCCAATCTTTTATTTTCACCCACAAAGACAGTATCTCCAGGACTCTGGTAGGAACTAAAACGCCCCTGTTGAAACTGGTATGCATCCGGAACCTTGAAAAGGTGGAGTTTTTTCTGGACAAGAGCTTCGGAAATCTCCCTCAATGGGGATATGTCATCGATGATATAAAGAGAACGGCCGTGTGTAGCAATAATCAAATCATTCTCCCTTGGATGAACTGCCAAGTCACGCACTGGAACAATCGGCAGTCCGTGAGTCCATTTCATCCAATTTTCCCCGCCATTAAAACTGACAAAAAGCCCAAACTCTGTTCCAAGAAACAGCAGGTTTTTATTTACTGTATCCTCTTCAATAACATGTACAAAACCATCAATCTCAGGAGTAGTCAGGCTCTTCCATGTTTTACCATAATCATGTGTGATAAACACATAAGACGTCCAGTTCGACCGGCGGTGGTCATCAAAAACGACATAGGCCACAGCAGCATCAAATTTGGACGCTTCTACATGCGGGATCCAGGTTGCAGCAGGAACAGGTGCTTTTTTACCGCTTGTAAGAGACCCGGAAACTAATTCCCAATTCTTTCCTGCATCCTGAGTCAACTGAACATTCCCGTCGTCAGTACCTACCCAGATCACTCCTTCCTTCACCGGGCTCGGAGCGATGCACATGATTGTTGTATGACTTTCAGCATTGGTCACATCTAGAGTCAATCCCCCGCTTTCTGTCTGTTTCTGCTTCTCAGGGTCATTTGTCGTCAGATCCGGACTTATAATCTCCCAGGTTCTCCCTTTGTCTGTGCTTCGGTGGACAAACTGACTTCCTAGATATATTGTGGCAGGCTTAAAAGGATCAACAGCAAAACCAGCATTCCAGTTATAGCGGTGTTTCACATCGGATTCAGTCGGAACAATATTCCGGCTTGTTCCCAAAGAAGTGTCAAAATAATAGAGATTCCCTCCCTGGGACATTCCATAACCGGCATTAGGATTTTCAGGATCGGGTTCTGTATCGAAACCATCACCTCCACCAACTGTCTTCCAGAAATAGCTGTAAATGGCTCTTTCCTTCAGAACATAGGCCGGTCCCCGCCACGATCCGTTATCCTGTAATCCACCATATACATTATAGGGTATCTCCTTGTCGAAACTTACATGATAAAACTGGCCCAGAGCAAGGTTTTCCACAAAACGCCAGTTTTTGCCCCTGTTATAGCTGATTACAACACCGCCGTCATTTCCAACGACCATCATCTCGCCATCAGGGTGTATCCACATCGCATGGTAATCAGAATGAGACTGTCCCCAAGAAGCCAATGATTTGAAATTCTTTCCGCCATCCTCACTTACTACCATCCGGGAGTGAAGCATATATACAATATTTTCATTCACAGGGTTGACCCAAATCCGGCAGTAATAAAAAGGCCGGTTGTTTACACTGGGTTGGTTATTAACCACCTGCCACTTGAATCCACCATCATCCGAACGTAGAAACACGCCCTTTTTAGCTTCAACGAGAGCATATACGATCTCCGGCTTATTCGTGGAAAAGGCAACTCCCATACGTCCCAGATCTCCTTTAGGGAGACCGTTTTCCGGAGCTAATTTCTTCCACTCTTTCCCGCTATTTACAGTGATATAAAGACCGCTTCCAGGACCACCTGACCTGAAAAACCACGGCCACCGCCTGTGTTCCCACATGCAAGCGATAATTTTGTTCGGGTTGCCTGGCTGCATGGCCATATCAGCAACACCTGTCTTTTCATCCACATATAAGACCTTTCTCCAGGTTTTTCCGCCGTCAACCGTCTTGAAAACACCACGTTCCGGATTTTCCCCCCATGTAGTTCCAAGGGCTCCCACATATGCAATATCAGGGTCATCTGGGTGCAAGAGGATTTTTGAAATCTTTTCGGTCTTTTCGAGGCCAAGAAACTTCCATGTTTTCCCACCATCGACAGTGAGATACACTCCACGACCCACACCAACACTGTTGCGCGGTGCGGCTTCCCCTGTCCCCACCCAGACGATGTTGGGATTGGACTGGTTTATGGCAATCGCTCCAATCGAAGATACAGGCTGGGCATCAAAAACCGGTGTCCATGTAATGCCCCCATTTGCCGACTTCCAGAGCCCGCCAGTAGCAGCCCCCACAAAAATAATATTGGGATCGGATACTGCAACGTCAATAGCCCCTATCCTCCCACTCATATTGGCCGGGCCGATACTTCTGGCTTTCAACTCTGCCAACAATTGGGGGTCGATTTTGGCAAACGATAGCTGGTAAAAAACTAAAAAGATAATTGCAAATAAAACACATGCTTTAAAACCAAACTTTCTCATATTACCTCCTCACACTAACTTTCTATATTTTTGGAATCCAGATGTTTTCTATATATATTATTTCTGTGATATAAGTCCAGGATTTCTTCCTTAAATATTGGTGTCGGCATAATTTATTAATAATTCAGGTTAGCTAACATATGGATATTAATCTATACAAGGCAAAGCAGATGAATTTGAGGGGATGGAGGA
>AWNV01000087.1 GCA_000493965.1 Candidatus Aminicenans sakinawicola JGI OTU-1 | reverse complement strand
TTTTTTCAGCTAATCCTGAGGATCGATCCTTTGTGCTTAAAAAGTTTGACTCCAAACTGAATGAACTTTTTACCATAGGATCTTCACCCTTATCTCCTCCTGGAGTATTTAAAGTTTCCTTGCCATATTGTTTTTGGTTATACAAAAAATTATGAGATACAAATAATGAATCCTGAAGGAGAAGTGATAAGAAAAATCAGCAAGGAATATGATCCTGTTGAATTTACAGATAAAGAAAAGAAAGGATACCTGGAAAATAATCCGCTTAAGCTGAAGATTGAATTCCCCAAATACCACAACCCATTTTTAAGATTTTTTCTAGATGATGAAGGTCGGCTGTTTGTTCTTACTTCTGAAAAGGCAGAGAACAAGGAAAGCTATTATTATGATATTTTTTGATCCAGAGGGAAAGTACATTGCCAAAGTTTTGTTTAATATCAATTCGCCACTGTTTTTTAAAAAGGGGAAGCTTTATACCATAGAAGAAGATGAAGATGGCTATCAGTATGTTAAAAGATACAAAGTTACCTGGAAATTATGACCTTTCCCACACCCAGAAGCCAAATGGCTTGGTAGGTAAGGCGAAATGGCTGTTATGATGCGACAGATGTCCTAAAAGCTAGCAGCAGGTATGGGGGCCTGATTGAGGAAACTTCAATAAGTGTGAATATTTATGAAATTAAATATTGAAATAAGAATCTTTTTTCCAAGAGGCTATTAATACAAGTATGATGATGGTAAGATAACAATGCAATTAATATTAAATATTTGATTGAAGAAGAAGAATTTCTTCTTGAGAAAAATGAGAAAAAACTCCATTAAATATCGTATCTATGATTATGCAAAAAGTAGATACTATTTTAGTATAAAAGATTTGCGAAAATTCCTTGAACAAAATAATACTAAATATGCAAATAATAACCTAAAACAGTCTATTTACCGCTTAAAGCAAGATAATATCATTTATAAATCAGGGAGGGGATGGTATTCGACTATAGAAAAAGAATTTGTTCTAGACACAAATCCTGTAGAAAAAATTATAAAACAGATGGATAGCAATTTCCCTCTACTTGAATTTTCCTGCTGGAGCACAGAACAACTAAAGGCGTTTTTCCACCATTTACCAACTCAATTTGTTACATTTATTTATACAGATAAAGATTTTTTAGAATCCGTGAGAGATTTTCTTGAGAGTAATGATTACAACGCGTTTCTCAATCCACAAAAAAAAGAAGCTGAAAAATTCGTAAAATTTTCAGGCCAAAATGCTGTATTGCGACCTTCTATCGCTCATAGAGAACCGAGAAATAAACACTTCGCCAGGATAGAGAAAATAATAGTCGATTTGTATATCGAATCAAATAAGCTAGGGTTTATTGATAAAGAAGAATACAAGAGAATTGTTGAAAATATAACATGCAATTACCGCATCAGTCTGTCAGAAATGCTTGATTATGCTCACAATAGAAAAATCAGGAATAAAATAGAAAGTATCGTTACAGAGATTTTTGTGTATACTAATGCGACATTTTAATAGAATGTCGCATTAGTATACAATTAAAAATAATCAAAAAGAAATGTTTTGAGATCGAATACATCAGAGAAAAAAGCCAAGATATAAAGACAGATCCTATTCTTATAGAACGCGTAATCTATGCGTTTGGACTCCTTGCCCTTTTAGTCAAAAGCAACATTCCCCTGGTTTTTAAGGGGGGAACAAGCTTAATGTTATTAATCCCTAAATTCAATAGACTCTCTATAGACCTTGATATTGTTACTGAGGCAGAAGACAGAACTTTGAAAAACACCTTCACTAGCATAACAGAAGGAGGACTGTTTAAAAGGTGGGAAGCGGATACAAGAAGTTCGGACTTAGAGGTACCTAAGAGGCATTTCAAATTTTATTATGACTCCCCGATTACAGGAAAAGAACTTTATGTTCTTGTGGACATTATACAGAGCAAGCCCGATTTTCCTTCCATTGTTAAAAAGCCAATTTTACATCCAATCTTTGAAGTTGAAGAAGAAATTGAGGTATCAGTTCCTTCAATAAATTGCATTGCTGGCGATAAATTGACTGCCTTTGCTCCTAAAACTATAGGGATCCTTTTTGGCAAGGAAAAATCAATGGAGATAATAAAACAGTTGTTTGATCTAGGAATTTTGTTTGAATTTATATCGGACTTAAAAGAGGTTTATGATTCATACTTAAACATTTCTAAACTGGAATCTCAATATAGAAACCTAGATGTGCCCATCGAAGCATTCTTTGATGATTCGATAAAGACTTCTTTTCTTCTCTGTCAATCAGGTTTTAAAGGATGTGTCGAAAACGATGAAACCAAGGAACTTAAAAACGGTATAATGAGGATAAAAAGTCATATCTTGGGTGGTAAATATTCTTTATTACAGGCAAAAGTTGATGCTTCAAAAATTGCTTGTCTTTCATCCTTGATGAGAGATGGCCGATTAGATGTTGATATTGAAGAAATAAGAAGAAATAGAAAAAATTTGGACAAAATAGCCAATGTCAACCTGACTAGTACCTTTAGCATTCTAATCAAGCTCAAAAAGATATCGCCTGAAAGCTTTTATTTGTGGGCTGTTGCGTTAAAAATGATATAATATTTTCATGAGATTGCTTCGGCGCTTCTGGCTTCGTATGTATGAAAGCGTTGCATTTGTCAATAAATAAAATTGTTGATTATCACCACACATAGACCACCGGCCCTAGGATTCTAGCTTTGGAGGTAGCACAGTGATTGGAAGTAGGCTGCCAATACATCAAACGCTAAAAAGTCACCTGGAAAATCTGACTTGATCCACACCCGGAAACTAAAAAGCCGAGATTGAGACGACTGGAAGCCAAAGATCCTTAAAGCCCTGGCTTCCCTTTGTTAGAGAGACAGCTGAACAAGCTAGCACCACATGGAAAGATGCGATAGAATGAAATAGAGATTTCCAATAGAGAGGAGAATAATGAAAACCAAAATTACGATTGTCTCAATTGTATTAGTTCTTTCAATCTTGATTATGACTGTTTCTTGTAGTCAACAAAAGGCTGAATGGAAAGGAACAATTGAGGAAATTGATGGAGTTACAATCGTTAAGAATCCTCAAGAGCCGATATATAGTGAGGACATCTTTAGCTTGGAAGAGGAGTTAACTATCGGAGAGAAGCAAGGGAATGAAGATAATATGTTTTCTGAGATAATTGATGTAGGGGTAGATGATGAGGAAAATATCTACATCCTTGATTTCAAAGAAGCCCACATAAAGGTATTCAATAAAGATGGTAAATATTTGACAACTATAGGAAAAAGAGGTCAAGGGCCCGGAGAAATACAACGGCCGAGGAATTTAGTAATCACACCTGGAAGATAAAGAACCTAGAGTTTTAACTTTGCAGACGGTAAAATAAATGAGGACAAGTTACCTGTGTTTAATGATAATGTAGTTGGAACAATTGAACACAAATAGTATAAAAATCAAACTTGTTATTCTAATCTCTTTAACAATAGTTATCATATTTACATCTGTAATAATGGCCTCTGACCTGAATACAAAATATTATTTGCTTTTGTTGGTAACATTACCTCTCATTTATCTATCATTTAAACAGTATCAAAGACTTAACAGGGCAAAGCTAATTGCAAATTTAAGGAAAAAATGGGGTGTTGCAGAATCAAGATTGCGAAACTTTTCTGAACTTCATGCCCATTTCAAAGGAATACAAACCGGAGATGATAATAAATATGTGCTTGATGATAGAACATGGAACGATTTGGATATGGATTTAGTTTACGCCCAAATAGACAGAACGATGACAATTCCAGGTGAACTTGCACTTTACTCATTGCTCAGGCGTCCTCTTTTTAATAAAGAGGAACTCGATAAAAGGAATTGTTTAATCAACCTGTTTTCTCAGGAACAAAAAATCAGAGAAAAATATCAAGTAGCTTTTTCGAAGTTAGGAAAAAAGGGAGATGTTTATCATTTAGATATCCTATGGGAGGACCAACCTCCTCGTAATAAATATGCCTTCCTGTATAGCTTCTTATTATTTTTGATTCCCATTTTTATTTTGTTTGGCGTATTAAATTATAGCTTAGCATGGTTTGGACTTGGTGCAACTTTATTATGTAATATGTTCCTTCATTACCGAACCAAGCAGAAAATTTACGAACATCTTTCTTCCATTCGTTATTTAGGTAAGTTAATCAGATGTGCAAAAAGTCTGACAGAAATCAAACACCCGGTACTGGAGAACTATCATAAAGAAATTGAACAGTCACTAAATAAAGTATCCTACATTTCAAAGAAAACAGGCTTGTTGGGAAGGGAAGGAGATTCTTTTTATATCTCTGAATATTTTAATATCATCTTTTTAATCGAAGTTCGGGCTTTTTATTCTGTTTTAAGTGCTTTAGAGAAGTATGAGAGGCAATTAAGGCAAATTTTTACTGCGACTGGCTTTTTAGACACCATGGTCGCAGTAGCCTCTTATAGAGCTGGATTAGAAAGCTTTGTAGAACCAAAATTTTTAAATTCAGGATCCTTTCTGAAGATTGAAGAAGTGGTGCATCCATTACTGAACAAGCCAATCCCAAATTCCATTTCTATTGAATCAGACGGTGTACTAATAACAGGCTCGAATATGTCAGGGAAGACTACTTTTCTGAAAGCTATTGGAGTAAATGTAGTCTTAGCTCAAACCATATATACCTGTTTAGCAAAAGAATACCAAGCAAGCTTCTTTCACATCATGACTTTGATTGGCAGAAAAGACAATGTCATTGAGGGGAAAAGTTATTATCTTGATGAGATTCGTGCTCTTCTTAGAATTATTAATGCACTAGAAAAAGATGTTCCTTGTCTTTGCTTATTGGATGAAGTCTTTCGGGGGACCAATTCACTTGAACGAATTTCAGCTTCAGCAGAAGTTCTCCTTTATTTGTCGAAACATTATTGCTTAATATTTGCTACAACTCACGACCTAGAGCTTACAGAACTTGTAGAAAGTTCCTACAGCAATTTTCACTTCCTGGAGAAAATAACAGAAGAAGGAATTTCATTTAACTATAAATTAATGAAGGGCCCATCGACTACTCGTAATGCGATTAAACTTTTACGTCATGTGGGTTATCCAAATGAAATTGCTGATGCAGCTGATACGAGAATTCAGAAGGAAATAGAGGATGAATAATTTCTTATGTGATCTTTAGGATTCTGTCTTCAAGGGATGAGCCGACTGGAAGCCAGAGGTCTTAAAGCCATCGCTTCCCAAGGTGAGAAAAGACAGATGAGCAGAATAGCGCCTAATTGAAAAATACGATAGAATGAAATAGAGATTCTTAATAAAGTAAGAGATTATGAAAAAATTTATTTATCTTGTTTTAATATTGTCTATATTTTTCTACTGTGCCCCAAAACAAGAAAAAGTTGAAAGATACATGGAAGATGGTGTCGAAGTAGTAGTAAATCAACTCAAGCCTTATGAGTCGGAGAGTAATTTCAATTATACATCAAAAAAAAAGATTTGTGATCGACCTGGAAAATCCAGACACAGCAGAGCTCGGCCTGACAAATATTTTTAGCTTTGATTTGGATGATGAGATGAATATTTATATTTTCCAATTCCCGAAGTCAGGAGATGATATTGTATTTAAGTTCGATGCTCAGGGACGTTTTATTAAATCGTTTGGAAAAATTGGGCAGGGGCCAGGGGAAATTCAAAACCTGAGAAATGCCAGTCTGACAAATGACAACATGGTAACCATTTATGATTACAATCAGAGAAGTCTCTTCTATTTTGATAAAAATGGAATTTTTTTTCGGTAGACCAAGTTGAACATAGTAATGCCTCCAGGTGGGCTCATTTTTCTAGATAATGGAAATTCTATCATACATAAACTCGAGGTTGATGAAAACCTAGTAATTGGAGATATTGTTGTCAGTATATATGATGCTCAATTTGAAAAAATAAAAAGACTTACTACATATAATCTTTTTAATGAAGAAATTAATATCCTTGAGGAGATTCCTGTTATTGGAGCTTCCTCAAGATTTATCTATATTTTCCATAAAAAGATGGGAGAAGATATTTTTGTTTATGACTTATTCGGCAATCCAGTTCGCAGGGTTAAGAAAGAGCATAAAAAAATCCCTGTTTCTAAAGAATACGAAAAGGAGATCATGTCTTTTATTCCTAAAGGAAGTCCTGATCGAGAAAAAATAAAGTTTCACGAATATTTTCCTGCTTACCAAAACTTCTTGACCGACAGTCAGGAAAGACTCTATGCTATGACATACGAAAAGGATAAATCAACTGGGGCTTATCTTTGCGATGTTTTTAACTCTCAAGGTGTTTTTGTTGGCTTTGTGGCAGCCGGATATATTGATCCAATCAAATCTCTTCAAAATGACAGTGCGAAAATCAAGGTAAATAATAGATATTTTTATTGGGTTAGAGAAAAAGACAATGGGTACAAGGTGTTTGAGTCCTATAGCATTCAGAAGAAATAAAAAAAAGGTGAAATTGATCTGATAAAAAAAATCTAATGTATAATAATCCATAAGTAATAATATGAACATAGAAAAATCTAAATATAAACAGGAAAAAGAAATTTTCAAAGTATCAGCCATTTAGGCTATAATTAAAAAAGCACTTAACGGAAGGATAGCGGATTTGTTAAGCTAGTAGTTAATAAGATGAATTGGGAATAGGGACTCCCGGACACCCACTCCAAAACAAAACCCTTTGAATTGACAATTGAGCCTTGGCATTTTAAAATGGAGTCAGATTCTATCAAATGAAAAGGGGATGAAATATGAAAAACAGACTGTTTTATCTTTCTATTTGCATCTTATCATTTGTATTTCTCTTCAATTCCTGTGGACAACAAAAGTCTGAATGGAAAGGTTCCATTAAGTATGAAAACGGCGTAACTGTTGTCAAAAATCCAAAAAGACCGTTATATGATGAGGATGTCGTTGGAATAAAAGAAGTGCTATCCATTGGAAAAACAGAAGGCGAAGAAGAATATATGTTTTCTCAAGTAAGAGATATAGCCGTTGATGATGCAGGGAATATTTATGTGTTGGATATTAAGGAAGCCAATGTTAAAAAGTTTTCAAAAGACGGAAAGTATATTAAGTCCATTGGGAAGAAAGGACAAGGTCCTGGGGAAATTGGAATGCCGGCATTTATAACAATATCCAAGCAAAATGAAATTGTAGTTGAGGACCCCTTGAGCCGTAGGTTTGCTTTTTTTTCTTTTGATGGTGATTTTATAAAGAATCTATCTTTTGCAAAAATGAGCTTAGTCCAAATTGAATGTGATAAAGAAGGTAACATCATAGGTGGGACAGTTGATGTTGAAAAACAAGTTTATGAAGTAAGAAAAGTTAGCCCGGAGATAGATTTTATATGTTCCTATGGTTCTTCTCCATTTTCACGTAATCCTCAAATCTATAATCCTTTCAAGCCAGTGTTACGGTGGGCGGTGCTGTCAGATGATACTGTGATCTGTGGGAACGCTGAGGAGTATGTGCTTGAGGTGTATAATCCCAATGGAGAAATTATAAAAAAGATTTTAAAAGATTATGACCCCGTGAAAATTACGGAAGAAGAAATTGAAGAAAAAAAGAAGGAAGCCCGTCCGGGAAGAAAGCTAAAAATCCCAACACATCATGGTCCTTTTTATTGGTTTACAGTAGATGATGAAGGAAGAATATTTGTTAGAACCTATAAGAAGGCTTCAGACGGGAATGGATACTATTACAATATATTTGATAAAGATGGAAAATACATAGTAGATATTTTATTAATGGCATTACCCCATGTAATAAAAAATAATATGATTTACACAATCGAAGAAGATGATGATGGATATCAGTATGTTAAAAGATACAAAGTTACCTGGAAATATTAGCGAATTTAAGCTGACTAGAAGCCAGAGGCCTTAAAGCCATCGATTCCAAACTAGAAAGAAGATGGCAGAAGGAATTTAGAGCCTCGTAAAAAAGATGGTTCATATATAAAAAAATTATCAAGAAAGGAGAGTTAGATGAGAAAAAAGGTGTCCTGATCGATGTCTTTGACTTTGAAGGCAGCTATATCGATATTTTTTACCTGAAAACACCAGGCAAGTTCGATCCGATTCTTATCGGCTACAGTCCGATGGCGCTTTCAGAGAATTTTCTCTACATGAGAGTTCGGAATGAAGATGAGACAATCTCATTCAAAAAATATAGGATCGAGGACAAAGGTTCAAAATAATGTATGATATTAAGATAGACATGAATACAGAAGGTTATTATTCAGGTGGAATTAAATCTAGAGGAAGTTAGATAGAAAGTTAAATACTTGTATAAACTGAACACTTCATTTGACAACTATCTTGGTGGTAATTTTCTTCTGACATATTCAAGAAATCTTTTACAGTCTTTTAAGAGCTTTTCGGCTTCATATCTATGGACTAATCTTTCTTCATATTCGGCCATATTTTTTATGCGAAGTATTCTTAAGACTCTATTTGCATTTGTGTTTATTTCTTCATCATCGAATTTAATCGTCCTAAAAATGGTTACGGCATCGTTGTGACTTTCTCCAGCATGGCGCTTGCCTAAAAAATATATACAGATAGCATCGCAAGCGGAAATACAAGAATGAATAGCATTAATTGTAGCTGCATTCCATTCTTGTACAGCAAAGGAGTTTTTTGCCGCATGGAGGCATTCTTCAGCACGCTTAAAATAGTTAATGTATAATGACTTTTCAACATCTCTCGTTCTGAATTTAGGCGTCATAATTTATCCTTTCTTTCCCGAAAAGATTTCAATTCCTTTTTTAATTTCAGAAATAACCTTCAATCTTTTTTTCTGTTTCAATTCTTGTACTCGTAATAATACTCGTTTTGAAGTCTGCCATCGTTGTCGTATTCCAATATCTCGGTACGAGGATAGTTTCGAAGGATAGAAAATCCATTTGTGCCGGCTCGAATCGAATAGATGACTGTCATCAGTCTGTTTTGATTCTTTTTCAGATGATCTAAATTAATTTTTTCTTTCTCTTTCATTACTTCATGTTCGAGTTTGTATTCTGCTAGTAAATCACCATTCTCGGAATACTTACAAACAAGAGGAAAACTTAGAAATGCAATAAACAACTCATTTTTATCATTTATACTTATTCCTCTTACCATATTTGGTATCTGCCAGTCTGATTTATCACCAAATCTCGCTTCTCCAAAGGAAGTTAATAATTTCCCATCTGTATCCAAAACATCAACAAGTGGAGATTCAGGACGTATTCGTATGGGAGCGGCATAGATCAATCCGTCATGACTTACTGCCATATCCCAAAAAGCCTTAAATATTTTAAACTCCCTGATAAAGTTGCCCTTTAAATCATAGAATTGAATTCTCATATTACTGTTATCGCCAACGATTATTGTTTCTGAAGTCGAAGATAGACAGTAGGGATTTCCAAATTCACCGGGACCTTGCCCTTTTTTCCCAATTTTTTTAATAAAGTTTCCTTGGTCATCAAACATGAGAATCTGACAGGCTTTTTGATCATTGACTACAATATTCCCATTTGATAAGCACTCCATCCCAATAGGTCTCCACAAGTAAATTCCCTTTTCGAAAAGTTCTTCAGATGGAAACGATTGTATAACCTCAAGTTTTACAGCATATTTCGGTAAAGGAAATTTTTTTAACCATTTTTTCCACATTTCTATCAAATCTTTTTCGCTATACCCCATGTACCCCTTGTGTACTTTTTGTTGTGAAGGCAGGTAAGAAGCTAAATGTAATATAACTATTACGA
>AWNV01000086.1 GCA_000493965.1 Candidatus Aminicenans sakinawicola JGI OTU-1 | reverse complement strand
AATGGCGTTAAAAATCTTAGTGGAGCGCAGACATGCCCTCAAATTTATCTTATCTAAATCTATCATCGGCATTCTTTATGAATAATCCAGGTTATGTAATTGTTTAGTTTGATTTGACTGATGGTTGTAATAAATTTATAATCTTTCCCATGGACATAGAAAAAATTGACTCAATTATTGAGGCAGCCATAAAGGAAGATATGCCTCAAGGTGATATTACATCAGAAAATATTATTCCCCTGGATTCTGATTCCGAAGCAGTACTAATAGCCCAAGAAAAAGGAGTCCTGGCAGGAATAGATGTCGCTGAAAGAGTTTTTAAGATAATAGACCCTTCTGTTTCATTTGAGAAGCTTTTTAAAGATGGTCAGGTTGTAGAGAGAGGAGATAAATTGGCTGAACTACTTGGGAATTCAATTTGCCTTCTTAAAAGTGAACGGATAGCTTTGAATTTTCTCCAGAGGATGTCAGGCATTGCAAGCCTCACAAGAAAATTTGTTAAAGCTCTGGAAGGAAGCAAGACAAAGGTTTTAGATACCCGAAAAACAACGCCAGGACTGAGAATTTTGGAGAAGTATGCAGTAAAGATAGGTGGAGGAGA
This sequence comes from Candidatus Aminicenans sakinawicola JGI OTU-1, assembly GCA_000493965.1. Lineage (GTDB taxonomy): Bacteria > Acidobacteriota > Aminicenantia > Aminicenantales > Aminicenantaceae > Aminicenans > Aminicenans sakinawicola. Next base: position 9,294 of record AWNV01000086.1, on the reverse strand, counting down.
GAATCATCGCTTCAGTCTTTCAGACATGGTGTTAATCAAGGATAATCATCTTAAGATTGTTGGAAGTGTTCTCGAAGTAGTAAAACTAGCAAAGGAAAAGGTAAAACCAGGAACAAAAATTGAAGTTGAGACAAATAATTTTGATGAGGTTAAAGAAGCTGTTCAAAGTGGTGCGGATATGATCATGCTGGATAATATGTCCTTAGAAGGGATGAGAGAAGTCGTAAGATGGGTCAAGGGTAGGGTCCCCTTAGAAGCGTCAGGGAATATTGATTTAATCAAGGCAAAGGAGATTGCTTCTATAGGTATTGATTATGTCTCTGTTGGGAGTTTGACTCATTCTTTCAAATCTTTGAATATCAACATGGAATTTTTATGACTTTTAACAGCATCTTATCGCATTAGAACTGAATAATATGCTAAACGAAAAAACCATAAAAACAGATATTTTGGTGATAGGTTGTGGTATTGCCGGAGTCAGTGCTGCCCTGGAGGCAGCGAAAGGCGGTTTAAAAGTCATTGTGGTCACAAAGAATTCCAAGATTGAGGAATCAAATACTTACTATGCCCAAGGCGGAATCGTATCTTTAGGCAAGGATGATTATCCTGAACTTTTGAAAGAAGATATTATAAAAAGCGGTAATGGAATAAATGATCCAGACGCTGTGGAAATATTAGCCAAAGAAGGAAAAGTTTTAGTTGATAGAATATTAATAAAAGAATTAAAGATTCCTTTTACCAAAAATTCTCCCGATTCGTTAGATTATGCTCAGGAAGCTGCACATTCTCGAAGGCGTATACTTCATGTAAAAGACACTACAGGAAAGGCTATAGAAGAGAAGTTTATTGCCGAATTAAAAACATACTCTAATGTGACTATTTTACAGGACCATACGGCTGTAGATTTGCTGACGATTCCTCATCATTCGAAGAATCCCAGTGCATTTTATAAAGAGCCGCAGTGTATAGGGGGATATATTTTAGATAATGTATCCAAGAGAGTGAAAATTATTTTTGCTTCTTACACTATTCTGGCAACGGGTGGCTGTGGAGCTGTTTTTCTGAATACCACGAATCCAAAGGGATCCATTGGAGATGGATTTGCTATGGCTTATCGTGCAGGTGCCAGAATTGTAAATATGGAATATATCCAGTTCCATCCAACTTCTCTTTATCAAAAGGATGGGGAAATGTTTTTGATATCCGAGACTGTAAGAGGAGAAGGAGCTAGACTGAAAACTCAAGGTGGACAGACCTTTATGGAAAAATACAATTCCAAAAAAGACCTTGCTCCGCGTGATGAGGTAAGCAGGGCTATATATGCTGAGATGGTTAACAGCAATTTCAGCTTTGTTACACTGGATTTGGCATCTTATGCTAAGATAAATATCCGAAAAAGATTTCCCAATATTTATAATACATGTCTGAAGTATGGAATAGATATTACAAAAGATCCTATACCTGTTGTTCCTGCTGCTCACTACTGCTGCGGGGGAGTTCTTGTTGATGAATGGGGAAGGAGTTCCCTTAAACGGCTTATTGCTGTTGGTGAGGTAAGCTGTACGGGGCTCCATGGAGCGAATCGTTTAGCTTCGACTTCACTTTTAGAAGGTTTAGTCTGGGGAACAAGGGCAGCCCGGCATATAGTTGCGCATTTTGATAAGAAAATGCCTTATAAGGCCTCTGATATTCATGAATGGTATTATTCAGATAAACAGGAGGAAATTGACCCTGCCTTAATCAATCAGGATTGGTTGTCTATAAGGTCTACGATGTGGAATTATGCTGGAATTATCCGGACGAAAAAGCGTTTAGAAAGGGCAAGGGCAGACCTGGATTATTTGAGGCACAGGATTGAGAAGTTTTACAAAGAGGCCATAATGGATCCAAAAGTTGTGAGTTTAAAACACGGTATCCAGGTAGCAATCTTGATTACCTCTGCTGCTTTAAGCAACCCGATAAGCCTTGGTTCACATTATATAAAAGATTAATTTTCCTGGATTATTCATAAAGAATGCCGATAAGTTATAACAATTAAAACTAGCTTCGATCGTTCTCCAAGAAATCCTCATAACTACCTTGACTCATACGTTCTCTATAATAAATTTTAATTATATTATCAGCAATTTTTACCTTTCAGGCGAGCCGATCTTACCGCATCTGCTGCGTTACAGCGCATTCGTGGTGAAGGACCACAACTTCATGTGCTGTGCCTTGCATCTGCGGCAAGCTTGACTCGTGAATAATCTGGGAGAATTTGATTTTTGGTATTATATTAATTCTTTCAGAGTTTCCATCCCCCTGCAACAACAATATTTGTCCCAGTTATGAAACTCGAATTTTCTGAAACCAAAAACAACACCGCATTGGAGATGTCCTCAAACTTACCCAATCTTCCGCCGGGAATGTCTTTGTTCTTTGGGAGGACACCTCCTTCCATAAGACCGGGAGACACCATGTTTACAGTTATTCCAGATGAAGCTTCCGAGTGCGCAATAGTACGCGTTAAAATCAGGAGCCCAGTCTTGGCAATTGCATATGGAGTAATGGTTGGAAATGCAGCAATTTGTTCAACCCTGCTGTACCCAATGTTTATGATTCTTCCCCACTTTCTTTTCCTCATGCCGGGAAGAACTGATTTCATACAGTATAAAGCACTCCCAAGATTACTCTGCAAAATTGAATCCCATTCATCTTGCTTTACTTCCTGCCAGGCTTTAACCAGGATAGGTCCAAAGTTATTAACCAGAATATCAATTTTACCAAATTTCTCTTCAACCTTACTGATCAAATTCGAAGCTTCCTTTTCCTCTATCAAATCCGCTTGAAAAGCAGCGCTAAGTTTACCTCTCTGCTCTATTTTTTTTACAACTTCCTCAGCAGAGTGCTTTTCATTTCTATAATGTACTGCAACCCCGGTACAAACATCAGCAGCTCTTAATGCTATATCTCTGCCAATTCCCCGGCTGCTTCCAGTCACAAGAGTAATCTTATTTTCCATCTTTCTCGAACTGCTATTCTATCTAATCACACATTCTATTATACTGTATTTTAGTCCTGAACAGAAACCTGACTTGTCCTATTTTTTATTTATTTCCTTTATGTTTATCGTGATGTTGGTATATTTTCTCTATTATACTTTTTGGAGTTGACATCCTTTTCTATGCAAGATATAAGTAAAACCTCAACAAAGTAGGATAATAAATAAAGAAAAAAATATTAATTCCGGAGGTAAAAAATGGCGAAGGAAATGAAAAAGATAATGGTTACGGGTGCAGTCGGTCAGATCGGTTCTGAACTCACAATAGCATTAAAAAAAAGATATGGCAGTGACAATGTCCTGGCTACTGGCCACAGAACCAAACCAAGCCCTGATCTTCTCGAGTCAGGTCCGTTCGAATTCATCGATGTCACCAAGAGAGAGACAATTGAAGAAGTCGTTAAAAAATACAACATTGACACCATATACCACTTGTCCGCAATTCTCTCTGCAGTTGGAGAGAAAAACCCGCGTCTTGCCTGGGATGTCAACATGAACGGCACTTATAACATTCTGGAATCAGCCATAGAGCATGAAATGACAAGAATCTTCATCCCAAGCTCCATTGCTGCCTTTGGCCCTGAAACTCCTCTCAATAATACTCCTCAGGAAACAATTTTGAGGCCGAAGACAATGTATGGTGTCACAAAGGTTGCTGGAGAACTCCTTTGCGATTACTATGTCAAAAGATTCGGCGTTGATGTAAGGGGCTGCCGATACCCAGGCATCATAAGTTACGAAACTCTTCCAGGAGGAGGAACAACCGACTATGCAGTGGCCATTTATTTCGAAGCTGTAAAAAATAAAAAATACACCTGTTTTGTCAAAGAAGACACAATGCTCCCGATGATGTATATGCCTGACTGCCTCAAAGCTGCTGTAGACCTAATGGAAGCCGATTTTTCCAGGTTAAAACACCACTCCGATTTCAATGTTACTGCAATGAGTTTTACTGCCGGTGAATTAGCATCCGAAATTAAAAAGCACATCCCCGAATTCACTTGTGAATATAAGCCTGATTTTCGCCAGGATATTGCAGACTCATGGCCCAATACTATTGACGATCGAGCAGCACGGGAGGAATGGGGATGGGATTCAAGTTATGACTTGGAAGCCATGACAAATGATATGCTCGAAGTTCTAAGCAAACGCTATGCCGAAGGCAAACTCAACTATTAAAAGTATAGACGTGCCGCAGCAATTTTGATATATATTGCACCTTAAAGGAGGTATGAAATGTACGGAAAAATAAAAGAATATCTAACAAAAGAAATTCAATCTATTCATGATGCCGGCCTTTATAAAGCTGAAAGAGTTATCATGACTCCCCAGGGACCGGAGATTGAAGTCAAAGGTGGAAAAAAAGTTCTGAATTTTTGTGCAAACAACTATTTGGGCCTTTCAAGTCACCCTAAGGTCATCGAAGCTGCTCACAAAGCCCTCGATGAATGGGGCTACGGCATGAGCTCTGTTCGCTTTATCTGCGGGACTCAGGCCCTCCATAAAATCCTTGAGCAGAAAATATCTAATTTCCTCCAGACAGAAGACACAATTCTATTTGCTGCATGTCTTGATGCCAACGGAGGAGCTTTCGAACCTCTCCTTAAAGCAGAAGACGTTATCATTACAGACCAACGCAATCACGCTTCAATTATTGATGGGATACGCCTTTGTAAAGCCCAAAGATACATCTTTAAACATGCTGATATGGTGGATTTGGAAGACAAATTGAAAGAAGCCCAGGGAGCCCGTTACAGATTGATTGCTACAGATGGAGTGTTCTCCATGGACGGTGATATTGCAAAAGTGGATGAAATCTGCGATCTGGCTGACAAATATGATGCTCTGGTTATGGTTGATGACGCACATGCTACAGGATTTCTAGGAAAAACAGGAAGGGGGTCTTCAGAATACAGAGGAGCTATGGGCCGGGTAGATATCATTACCGGAACGCTCGGAAAAGCTCTTGGTGGGGCTTCAGGCGGATTCATATCCGGAAGAAAAGAACTCATAGACCTTTACAGACAACGTGCAAGACCCTATCTCTTCAGCAACACCCTGGCTCCTGTTGTTGTTGGTGCTTCTATTGCCGTGTTTGACTTACTCTCTAAAACCACAGAATTAAGAGACAAATTGGAACAAAACACAAAGTATTTCAGAGAAAAAATGATAGAAGCAGGCTTTGATATTACACCGGGAGTTCATCCTATTGTTCCTATCATGCTCGGAAAATTTGAAAACGACGCTAAACTCTCTCAGGATATGGCAAATGACCTTCTTGATGAAGGAATTTATGTCATCGGATTTTATTACCCTGTTGTTGCAAAGGGACAATCAAGAATAAGAGTTCAGCTCTCAGCAAGCCATGAAAAGCACCACCTTGATAAAGCTATCGAAGCTTTTACAAAAATCGGAAAGAAACACGGAGTTATTAAATAGAGCTGACTCCATCTATTCCTCTGTCTCATTACCTTAATGTGCACCTAGATAGATAGTAATAGATAAAGTAGGTAGGAGCAGATGAATTTGAGGGGATGTTTGCGCTCCACTAAAATTCATCATCTTATCTTCTACCAAAGTGTCCATTCTTGCGATGAGCCATTTCTATAATAACAATTGCACACGCAAAATCTTCTATATGCGATAAAGACACATGAATATTTGAAAGTTTCTTTTCGCTAATAAATCTTCTTGCATTTCCGTACAAGACAATTTCAGGTTTCCCCATTTTATCCTGCACAATTTCTATCTCATTAAATGCAAGCCCACCCCGCAAACCTGTTCCAATCGCCTTGAAAAAAGCTTCTTTAGCCGCAAAACGAGCAGCATAATTTTGAGCCCTGTTCTTTTTCGATTCACAGTATTCAATTTCTTTTTGAGAAAAAATTCTCTTCTTAAAGTTGTTTTTTTCTGTAATCTGCTTCTTTATACGCTCCACTTCTATGATATCAATTCCCACACCGAATATCATGATGCAAATCCTCACTTCGAGAAAACATTACAGCAATTCAAGTATTAAAAAACCCCTACGATTTTTTAGTTTTTAATTTCCTTTCCGTCTGCCCCGGATCCCTTACTTTTCTCATCCTCCGGCTCCAGTTTTTCCATTGTAATTCCTGTATAACCATACAATATTGAAATCAGAGGATTTGAAAGGTTAAGGAAAGCAAAGGGAAGATAAACAAGAGGGTTAACACCTAAAGTAGCACCCATAAAAGCTCCGCAGCTATTCCAGGGAATAAGTGGAGAAGAAAGAGTTCCAGCGTCCTCCAGGCAGCGAGAAAGATTTTTCGGATGCAACCCTCTGGAATCAAATGCATTCTTATACATCCTTCCCGGGATAACGATTGCCATATACTGATCTGAGGCAATAGCATTCATTCCTATACAAGTAAAAATAGTTGTGGCAACTAAAGAACCAGTGCTTTTCACCCTTTTAAGGAAGGCTTTAGCTATGACTTCCAACATTCCTGTCTTTTCCATAATGCCTCCAAAGCAAAGAGCGCACATGATCAAAGCCACTGTATTCATCATATAATCAAGCCCCCCCCGGGTCAGCAACTCATCTACCATCATTACACCAGTCGTGGAAGTATATCCGGATTTAGCTGCTTGGATGATATCAACCAGGGATCTGGACTGAACAAGCCAGGCAAAAAGACCCCCAATGACAGTTCCTCCCAGCAAGGCCGGTAAAGGAGGAATTTTTTTAATAACCATTACAATGACCAGAATGGGAGGAAGCAGAAGGATCGGATGTATAAAAAAATTTGATTTAAGTGTGTTACAAATTGTCTCAATATTTTGAGTCTCAATAGTACCGCCCGAAAACCTTATCCCTATCAAACCATAAAGAAGGAGAGAAATAATATATCCTGGAGTCGTTGTGTAAACCATGTGTCTTATGTGAGAAAACACATCTGTTCCTGCTACTGCGGGTGCAAGGTTTGTAGTATCCGATAAAGGCGACATTTTATCTCCAAAGTAAGCGCCGGAAATGATTGCCCCGGCAACCATTGAAACCGGAATTCCAAGTCCCTTTCCTACTCCGATTAGTGCTACACCCACAGTACCTGCCGTCGACCATGAAGAACCAGTTCCAATTGAAACTATAGAACAAATAATCAGAGTAGCCACTAAAAATATTCCTGGAGATATGGTCTCTAAACCATAATAAATCATGGCAGGAACGATACCACCCTGAATCCAGGTTCCAATCATTGTACCTACAATCATTAGAATCAGGATAGCTCCCATTGCCAGAGTAATACCATGGACCATTCCGTCTTGAATTTCATTCCATGGATGCTTATGGATAATAGCAATGGCAGCAGCCACAGCCGCAGCACAAATTAATGGAATATGAGATTCTTGTTTAAAAACAGCGATAACCAATGATAAAGATACAATCAGAAAAAGGACAGGAATCAGGGCTATTCCTAATTTAATCTCTTTTTTTTTATTACTCACTTTTAAATTTTTACACAAAGAAACAGGATTTTACTTGAATAAAGATTAAAAGGCAAATGGAATGAACATAATATTAACAGGGGAACATATCAATTGTTTTCACCACTGCATACTTTTTTAAAAACCCTAAGAAAGTTACCCCCAAGTATCTTTTTTATGTCTTTATTATTACCGGTTGAATTCTAAATGTTAAAATGGAAGTCTTATTTAATGAGTTCATCCCGGGTAATGATAGAAATAAATTTGTACCCAACCTTTTCTAAATTTTCCCTTGCCCCCTCAAGGCGATCAACTAAAGCTATTGCAAGAACAACCTTTCCACCTTCTTGCTCAACGGCACGGCATGCCTTTAGGGTAGAGCCGCCGGTAGTTGCAACATCATCCACAACTGCCACATTCCAACCTGATTCGAAGGGGCCTTCGATCATCTTCCTTTCTCCATGTTTCTTCGGCTCCTTGCGGACAATAAAGGCAGGCAGAGGACGGTCTGTCTCGGCACTCAGGGCCGCCACAACAGACACAATAGGGTCTGCTCCCAGGGTGTAGCCCCCGATTGCATCTATCTTATATGGTTTTATAACATCAAGAATCAGTCGGCCCAAAATGCTGGCTCCCATAGGGTCCAGTGTAGTCATCTTGGCATCGATATAATAATTGCTTATCTTTCCTGATGTAAGAACAAGATTGACATTTGTTTTTAATGACTTTTCTTTGATTATCCTTATGAGATTTTTCTTTGATAGCTCTTGATCCAACCGTTTATTCCTCCTCAAAATCAATAAATTTTGCTTATTTTAATACCATGGTAATACTTTCTCAAGATCTCTTTATAATCAGCTCCAGCCAGGGCCATTCCGTAAGCACCCACTTGACAAAGCCCTACACCATGTCCCTGTCCTCTTCCACTAAATATAAAATGAGTTATTCTGCCTTCCTTATCATACTCCCTGTATATAACAAAAAGAGTTTCTTTCAAACCCAGGACTCTCCGAATTTTTAATCCTTTAATTATGATTTGAGTATTTGATCCAGATATCAAAAGCTCCACAACCCTCTTAGAATGACCTCTTCTTAAAGGAATCAAATCTTTGAGCTCTCCAATTGGGTAATATCGATTTATCCTTTTCTTCAGTTCTTTTTTCGTTTTGTTTGCATGCCAACTGTCAGGAGAAGAATTTTGACCCAGAATATCTGTATTCACAGGAAAGACGCTATTATCACAATTAACAAGCCATTCCCTTTGCCTTTCATAATCACACTCTGTACTTCTCAAATAAGGCAATGGAAATCCTCCAAAAATTTCTTCAACATTTTCTGTCATCCCACCACAGCTACTCGTATAAAGCGCATCAATCAATTTACCATTATAAAAAGCAACCTGCCCCTGAGTTTGCTCAACTGCCATGCTGCTCATAGGATGCTCTGCATTCATACCCTTATAATACTGCGACTTCGGTGTATCATATAGGTCAAAACCCAAATCCTCATTCATTCCCAAATTTTTAATGGCATAAGTTCTTGCAGCAACCGCCTGAGCCTTGTGAGCTTCGAACTCATGGAAAGTATATGGACAAAGCTCACTCGGTACAACTGATTTTAAATAATCCTCCAGGTTAAGGATATTGATAAGAACAGCACTTCTGGAGCTGGCCTTTAGAACAAATATTCCCCTGTAGTTTCTTCCTTTATAAGAAAGATAGGATTGTTGACTGTTCGGAATAAAATAAATAATCTTGGATAGTTCTTCTCTATCCCTCTTTATGAAAATTTCATCAGTATCATTT
>AWNV01000085.1 GCA_000493965.1 Candidatus Aminicenans sakinawicola JGI OTU-1 | reverse complement strand
GCAAAATATCAGCCCTTATTATGGGGTATCTTTCATGATATCTATAAGTTAGCATAGCCCGCCCCCCTTTTCAAGACAGCTGGATGCGGAGAAAAACGAATAGCGCAGCAAAGTGAACCGCAACATCAGCGTCCCCGGTTACAGGGTCAAAATTCTCGTGATTCCGACCAACGAGGAAAAAAGGATTGCGCGGGAAACCAAACGGATCCTGATATCCCGGACCTGACGTGGATTCGACAGGATGGTCGCAGCAAAATGTGAAACCGGCTTAGAGTAATCGGATCGGGATCTTGGTGACCTCACCCCCTACTACAAATTTCAGCGTGAGATCACCCCGGCCATACCGGCTGAAATCCAGGTTCAAAACGGCATTCAAAAGTCCTATCCGCCGGTTCCATAAAGTCTTTTCAATCGTGTATGGAACAGGACTCAATTCTTGTCCGGGCTGCAGGATCTGTAATTCGGGTGAAAAATCAGCCTTCTTATCCGGCCACTTGACCTGAACGAACAGAGAAACCTTTTCCGTACGGCCGAACTGATTGGCCCCCATCGGGTAAAACTTGAACTTCCCGATACCCAGTGTCCCATCTTCTGGAGAGATCTTAAATGACGCCCCCGGATCTTTCACCTCTCTCAACCGGCCAAAAACCGCGTTGGCCAGCATGCCGGACCGTAGAGTCTCAACGGCAGGGGGGCATAGGTTCTGGATGGCCGTTCCAACCCGTCCGCTCTCCTCATCATACAGAGCATAAACAAGTCTATACTCAGGTTTATTCAGCTTAAGCTCCTGGGAGCTGGTGCTGTGCCCGTAAAATCTTGCCCGCTTCAGCCTCTCTCGAAATTGGAGTGTGAGGGCCACGGGGATGTTCATCTGTGCATTAAACGCTCTGGCATCCTCCTGGTCATCCAGCCAGAAATTGACCTTCAACACCTTGAATTTCTTGCTTGGATCCGGACTGAGCACCACATCCCGAACAGGGAGAGCCATAGTGAACCAGAGGATGAATTTGTTCTTGTTAGTGACAAAGGGGACGGCCTTGGCCTGGAAGTTGATCTCCTTGAAGAGATCGGGATTCATGGAAGCCGAAGCGAAGAGAAGGGATTCGGCCTGCTCAGCCTTATAGTCATGATATCCCTTCCGAAACTGAATCTTCACATCCGGATGCTTCACCTTGACTTCGATTTTATGATAGTCTCCATCCGCCTCGTCTCGCTTGGGGTAGTAAGTCAACACATAGTAGGCCTGAAGATCCCTATTCACATACCTGGTAAAGTTGTCGAATTTTTTAGCTCCCTGCAGTGCCTGACCTCCGGTCTTCAAAGCCATGTATTTCAGGTTAAACAGTTCATTCTGTTTAATCTTTGCAAGGTCCGGGATACCGAAGTAATTATCCAGCGATATGTCGGGGAAAACATGTCGCAGATAGCTATCGGGATCTACGGTGTAGAACGTGATGTTATGGCTGTTAGCGAAGTTCAGGAGATCTCTGAATATATCATCTTCGTAGCGGCGCCCGCCCTTCTGCAGGATCTTGAATGGATCCGAGATCTTCCCTGCCATTAGATCCGTATCGGCCAGCTTGGATGTGATTCCCGTTGGTCCATGAAATTTTTCCAGTGTGAGTGTGGGGAAGCCACCTGAGACCAAAAGAACGGATTTTCTTCCCGGATAGTCCTTGATCATGCTCATCACGGAGAGCATACCGGAGAGTGATTTTTCGAAACGAAGGCGAGTCCTATACTGATAAATCTCCATTGAGGAAAGGACAGCACCTGTTCCGGTTTTAGGGGCGACTTGGTCTTTCACTTCCTGCCTTTCGCCTCCCTCTTCCTGTCGTTGGAAGATTTTAGGGGCTCCTAAATGATCGGTCTCGGTCTCAACCCAGATGCTTCCCGAGGCTCTGTCGACCGCTTGGGCAATGAGGTCGTCATCGGAAGTGAAAGGCTGAAGGAGTTTGACCCCACCCTTCTCAGTCAGCTCCAGCACCATGACTTCTCCACCGGAACGGATCAGATTATTCAGTTTATCCAGAATCCTGCCTTTATTCCGGTTGAGCATTCTCCGGACCGTGTTTATGGAATCAAATACGACAATGAATTTGCTCTTCCGTTTGATGTATCCTCGATCGGGAGTGGGCTTTACATCTTCGAGCCGAAAGTTCACCAAATCCAGGGAATTGATGGGGACGGATTTCCCATCCTCATAAATTTCAAAATCCTGTTTAGTGAGGTAGGTGACAATATTTCCGTCTTTGTCGGTTGCGAGAACATCCACGAGAACGAGCCTGACCGTGACCTCATGTTTCTGCTGAGTTGTCTTGAAACCGGTAGTCTTCAAACCAAAAGCATTGATTGAAAGAAATCCACACAGAAGCGTTAAAACCAGCCATGCCCTGAATGAAAAAACATATTCAAGAATTTTCTCTTTTTTCATTGAAATCCCCCTATTTATTCCGAAATTCCTTGACACTTCCATTGATATATTCTTCTCTCCATCATACGAATCGTTTATGGAAATGATCCTATCCTGCTGATTCTCTTTTTTTTAATTATACCTAAAGAGCATATAACATGCCAATACACTACACTTGTTGAAGCCGTTCCAGATGTTCATTTTAGGAGACATATGTCCTGTTTCTTTAATTATTGTATAACTCCAATTCATACGATATAACCTTATGCTAAAAATATACAAGCTGCATACTAAAAAGTTCGGATTATCGTGATGAACCAAACAATGGTTTTGGTGGCAAAAATGTACGTTTAAGCAGATCATCCGATATTATTTTTGGAGCTTTTCTTAAAGTGCTTTTTTGGGGGCCAAAAAGGAGATTTTAAGGCAAAATATCAGCCCTTATTATGGGGTATCTTTCATAATATCTATAAGTTAGCATGGCCCGACCCCCTTTTTTCCTTATGGGGTAGTAGAGGCCTTTATTTAAATAAATTGCCTCATCAGCAAGATTTATCCGATTATTTGGGTATTATGAAGTTGATTTGCCCAAAATTTATTAGTATAGTTATTAACAGAAATTATTTTTAGGATAATAACCTAATTCAGAAATTCATGGCTAAGAAGTGTCGTCACCCCGCCAAAATATTCAGGAGAGAAAAATGGCCAAACAAAACATAATGGAAGCCAGTTTAAAAGAAATCGTTGTTGCTGGAGATGTGTCTATTGATCGGTATGAAGTTTTGACCTGCCATTCTCAATCAAAAAATAACGGATTAAATAACACATACAACTGGCAGAAATATCCTAGAATGTTGAATTTCACTAAACCTGGCAGGGCTCTACTCCTAGCAAATTTCTTGCGCTCTGCTACAGATACAAAGGTATTTTCTCCAGAGCTCAAGAAAATGGAAGCAGCCCCTCCAGAAAAAATTTTATATTCTTTTGTCAGCTTAGATAAATTCCCTTACTCAACTTTGAAAGAAGATAAGAAAAACACTGTTTACCGAGTGAAACAATACAGAGGTTTTGCTGGTCCTGAGAAAGGAAAGCCCTTTTTTTTATCAGTGAAAGATGACAAACCTAAAGCAACTATGGTGGTGCTTGACGATGCTGGTAATGGATTCCGCGAGGCTCCAACCGTTTGGCCCGCTGCCTTAAAAAAAGGAAATCAACCTATTGTTCTAATCAAGATGAGCTCCCCCATTGCCAAAGGACCTCTCTGGGAAAAAGTCCAAAAGAACCACGCCGAGAGAATGATTGTTGTTATTAGCGCTGATGATCTACGACAAGAAGGCGTAAAGATAAGTCGCCGTCTTTCTTGGGAACGCACAGCCAAAGAATTTGTCTGGCAAATGGCCTGCAATCCTGGTCTTCTAGCTTTGAACAATTGCGCTTATTTAATAGTGCGCTTCGGTCTCGAAGGAGCTATTCTTTATACTCGCCGCAGTGGTGTAGTCGAATCTCGCCTGTTCTTCGATCCAAAAATTGGGGAAGATGGTTTTGGCGAGATTTATCCAGGCAACATGATCGGTATTGGTTCTGCTTTTGTCGCCGCTCTCGCCTCACAAATTTCACGTCAAGGTTTTAAAGGTGTAGAAGAGGGAGTTCGTCAGGGCATCATAAGTGCGCGGCGTTTATGGCAGCTTGGTTTCGGCGGAGACCCGGCAAAACTTGACTATCCCGACTCTGATATCTTTAAACTTCGGGAAGGAAGTGAATCCCCTATCGCTGACATCATCGTTCCCAATCCGATAGCTACAGAACCCGCCGACCCTGAATTCTGGTGTATTCTCGACGACTCAACACAGACCGGACTTGAGGATGTAGCCTATGATTATGTCATCTATGGTAGAGATCCTGTATTGGAACGCGTTCCAGTCGGCCAGTTTCACAATCTCAGGACTTTTGACCGTTATGAAATTGAAAGCTTCCGCAGTATAAAAAATCTAATCCGCGAATATTTAGCTGCTCCAAATATCAATCGTCCTCTCTCTATCGCAGTCTTCGGCTCACCAGGCTCGGGCAAGTCTTTCGGTGTCACAGAAGTTGCGGAGGCGGTTGCACCTGGAAAATTGCAAAAACTCGAATTTAACCTCTCCCAGTTTAATTCAACAGAAGAGTTGGTTGCCGCCTTTCATAAGGTGCGCGATGTTGCCCTCAGCGGGAAGATTCCAATCGTTTTCTTTGATGAATTTGATTCTGAATTTCATGGCATCCTTGGATGGCTGAAGTACTTTCTGGCACCTATGCAAGATGGCCAGTTTAGAGATGGCCAAGCTACCCATCCCATTGGAAGAGCAATTTTTGTCTTTGCTGGAGGCACCTGTAGCACTTTTGCTGAGTTTTGCAGGACACGATGGCGTCCCAAGATGAGAAGCAATAACGAAGAAGAAGAAGTCCTAAACCATGAAAATCAAGATATGCCTGCTGATCAGGAATTCAAATTGGCCAAAGGACCTGACTTTGTCAGTCGATTGCGAGGTTATGTGGACATAAAGGGTCCTAATCCGGTAAGTGAAGACGATAGGCTTTATTTAATCCGTCGAGCCTTGTTTCTGCGATTTCTACTGGAAAAAAAATGCAAAGCATTTAATCTACAGCAGTAAAAAATGTCAGATCGATTTGGGTGTTTTGAGGGCTATGATCAAAGTTCCGGAATACAAACACGGTGTACGCTCTATGTTGGCCATCATTGAGATGAGTATGCTGGCAGGACGTACGAGTTTTGAGCAGGCTGCCCTTCCTTCACCAGAACAGCTTGAGCTGCATGTCGATACAGATGTGTTCTCTCGATTGGTTGTGCGTGATGTACTTCTTGGAAGTGCTCGAGAAATCCTGGCTAAGATTATTTATGAAAAATACCTCAAAAATCAGAAAGACAAAAAGCCTAAAGATGATCCGGCAATGGCCCCATGGGAAAATCTCTTGGAAGATCTCAAAGAATCGAATCGTCGGCAAGCTGACCATATCCCTGTGAAGCTCAAAGCTATTGGTTGTGATTTTGCGCCGGCGGTAGGAAGAAGACCAAAACTCATAAAATTTAAAGATGAAGAAATTGAAATCATGGCAGAGATGGAGCATGATCGTTTTGTTGCTGAACGATTTCTGCAAGAATGGAGCCTTGGGCCGCGCAATCCTGAAAAGAAGACAAGCCCTTATCTAGTGGATTGGAAAGAATTGTCAGAAGAAATCAAGGAATATGACAGACAAGCCGTGCGGGAGATACCGAGGCTTCTAGCAAAGGCCAAGTTTGAGATTTATCGTCTTATATAAAATTTTAGATTTGCAATACTTGGAGGAGGTAAAGATATGAGCTCCGTAGTATTCATCAGCCATTCAAGCAAAGATAAACCTGTGGCAGAGGCGGTGTTAGAGAAGCTCGAAGCAAACGGAATCAAGTGTTGGATAGCACCGCGGGATATATTACCCGGCAGGGGATACGCTGAGGCAATCATGGGTGCCATTAGGAAATGCCCTCTAATGGTCTTCATATTCTCGGCAATTTCCAATAATTCTCAACATATAATGAGAGAACTGGACAGCGCGCTTGATGAGCAAATAAAGATAATCCCATTCCGGATTGAGGATGTGCAACCTTCGGATTCCATTAAATACTACATTAAAGCAGCCAATTGGTTGGATGCTTTCCCAGAACCCAAAGAGAAACACTTTGAAGAACTTACAAATGCAGTGAAGCAACACCTAATAGAAAAACACGAAGGTGATAAACGAGACATAGCCTCAACGGACATTGAGGAGAGAAAACAGGTCAGGCAGCCCAGTACTGAAACCGCGCAAATCTCTGCAGCTAAAGACTCAGTTGGAGAGCGTGAATTGAATGAATATGAGAAAGGCCTTCAATCTGTTGGAGGTTTGCTTAAAAAGAAGCGGTGGGGGTTGTGCATAAAGGAGTGCGGAGCACTCTTAGAGAGAGCCTTGAGACACCTACTACAGGATCTGCTCGATTCATTGAAGGATAAAAAAGTTCGCGACACAATTCTGGCAGCCCAGAAAAGAATCGGGAAAGACAAATCCTCTATAAAAAGTTTTAGACTACCCCAATTAGTTGATACGTTAAATGAGCCGGAAGTTTTAGGCGAACTCCAGAAGAAGGTGACTTCCAATCTTCATAACACCAAAAAAATAAACTGGGATCAAGTTGTGGAATGGTACAACACATCAACACACTCCCGCGACATGGCTACTCTTGATGAAGGCGATGCCATGCAGATGGCTTATTGGCTAAAGGTTTTCTTGTACGATTGTGAGCTCGCAGGAAGGGCTTCCACTATAGCCCCGATCCCCAAGGAAGCGCGTTCTTTAGAAGAATGCCCTTACTGTAAAGAGCCTATAAAAGGCGATTGGAAATTCTGTCCAGAATGTGGAGTTGCACTGAAAGTGACCTGCGAGGCCTGCTATAGAGTTTTAGCACCAGATTTTCGAATTTGTCCCTATTGTGAGACGCATGTCAGTCGACGCGGAGGTGCTGAAACGGATGAGACCCAGAGGTCTCTAGAGGAGTACAGGATTCTTTGCGTGGGAACCTACTTGGATGGCGTTATAAACATCCGCGAGAGGAAGTTACTGTACAACAAGCGGCTAGAGCTAGGACTGACTGTAGAGCAAGCTGAAAAGGTTGAACGCCAGTGCGCCCCTTTAAATGTTGTGGAGTATACCCGCCTCGTTGAGGGTGTACTTGTCGATGAAGTAATCACCAAAGATGAGCGCGCCTTTCTCCAAAAAAAAGCCAAGGAGTTGAATCTCGATAGCTGGGTCACGAAGCAGATTGAGGAAACAACTATTGAGATACAAAAAGACACATTAGGGCGAATCCAGCAGAAAAAATAATCAACCACCTCACCCTGACCTTTAAGGCAGAAAGACCACCGCCTCCCAAAGTCCAGCTTAACATGGCAGCGGAGAAAAGAACGAAATATCTATAAAAGTGAACTTGCTTAATAAGAAATTAAGAGCAAAGTCTACTCTGTATACGCTTTTTACAGGCCAATTCTATGAAATTCTCTATTTCCGCGGATTTCTTATTGACTTTATATTTTTGTTCTATGTATTATTGTTGATGCAGCAGCTCAGAGGCTGAAAATTTGACAAAATTGAGCGGAGATTGTCATAAACAAAAAAAAATTCCTATCTCTTCAAAAGCTGCAGCTGACGCGAGGGCGCGTTCCTTTTGAACGGCAGTCTCTCGCCCTCTATTCACTATAAAAAAACAGTGGAAATCAGAACCCACTCAAAAAAAACGGGGCGTTACCGAGAAGCCTAATGAAGAAAAATTTAAAAAGGAGAATAATCTTATGAATTGGTATCTAAAAGTTTTAAAAAATTACGCTGTATTTAGCGGTAGAGCAAGAAGAAAAGAGTATTGGATGTATATGTTGTTCACTACAATTTTTCTCATTGTTGCAATAATTCTAGATAATATTATAGGTACAGCTTTCGAAAATGTTGGGTTTGGTTTATTCTATTGCTTATACTATTTGGCTGTTCTTATTCCTGGTTTAGCAGTTTCAGTTAGAAGATTACATGATATTGGGAAAAGTGGTTGGTTCTTATTTATCTCTCTGATTCCTATCATTGGTAGTATATGGTTATTAGTACTTACGTGTACTGATGGCACTGCTGGAGAAAATGAATATGGAGCAAATCCGAAGGAAAATGTTTAACTAACTAATTGAAATAAAACCAGCCAATAACATGCTGTCATAAGCAATTGCGGGTGATAACGTCGGTAAACAGTTACATCAGCACCTACGGAACACTTGTAATAAATTGGAAGAGTCCCACCTGATCAAAGATTAGCCATCAGGTCATAGACAAGATAATCAACCACCTCACCCTGACCTTTAAGGCAGAAAGACCACCGCCTACCAAAGCTCAGCTAAATATGGCAGCTGAGGAAAGATCAGAATATGAATGAAAGTCGGAGTTACTTGATCAGCAATTAAGGTAGAGGTCTATTCAGTATATGCTTTATACAGGCCAATTCTATGAAATTCTCTATTTCCTGCGGATTTCTGATTGACTGGATGTGTATTTTCCCGGTATTATCGTGAATGAAGCAGCTCAGAAGGTGGAAATTTGATGAAATTTAGAGAAAATCGTAAGTTCAAAAAAAGTCAAATCCTATACCTAAAAAGGCAAAGCCCTAAAAAGTAAGATTGAACCGTTATGTGTCAGCAAAAAAAATTACTATCAATCATATTTTTGATTCTATTCCTTCTTATGGCCCGCAAAATCAATGCAAAAACCTGCTGCACACGCCATGTCACGGTTGGTATTTCTGGCTCCGCTTTGGAAGCCAATTTAGCAATGGCAATGTGGGTGAGTTTATTCTCAAGCAAAGGGGAAAGTCCCCTGCATCAGTGTCCCGTTCTTATTGTTGGGCCAGGCGGATGCATTGATTATCAGTTTAAAGGAGTACTTTTCTCATTCCCTGGATTTTCAGGGGCTCAAACACTTTTCTTCCTTTCTGCGGTCTGGACATTATAACCTTGCATTATGAGGATATGTTCATAATGCAAGAGATTTTTAGCTTACCGTTTCTGCTTGACAAAATATTTTTACCGTGGAAAAGTATGTTCGTATTAAATAATCGAGGTCACGACATGCAGCCTGTAAAAAAATATCTCATTTCTGTCCTGGTGATCGCCCTGGCATTCGGTGCCTTTGCCCAGGAAAAGAAAAAAAAGGAAACGAAATATTATCCTTACTACTACCAGAAGAAAACCCTGTTCGAGAAGCTGCCCGATACCAAGGGTGAGATCATATTCCTGGGAGACAGCATCACGGATGGAGGAAGCTGGATCGAACTGTTCCAGGATATCCGGATCAAAAACCGCGGCATAAGCGGTGATGTCACTGACGGCGTCCTTGATCGATTAGATGAAGTGACCAGGTCCCATCCGGCCAAAGTTTTTCTTATGATCGGAATCAATGACCTGGCTGCAGGGAAATCGGCCGACTATGTCGTTTCCAATATCGGAAAGATCGTTAAAAATATTCGGAAAAGTTCCCCTGAGACCGAGATCTATGTCCAGAGCCTCCTTCCTGTTAACAGTGACTTCGGCATGTTTAAAAACCATACCGACATGACTGAAGCCGTCATTTCGATCAATAAAAAACTGAAAAAGCAGGCGGAAATATTCAAAATCACCTATATTGACGTATATTCATCCTTTACCTGTGAAGGAAATAAGCTTAACCCTGATTATTCAAACGACGGACTGCATCTAACCGGGGACGGTTACATCGTATGGAAATCGCTGTTGGAGCCATACGTAAAAAATAAGCACTGAACTCATATTTTGGGAGTGAACTTGCTTAATAAGAAATTAAGAGCAAAGTCCATTCTGTATTAGCTTTATACAGGCCAATTCTATGAAATTCTCTCTTTCCTGAGGATTTCACATTGACTGGATGTGTATTTTCCCGATATTATCGTAAATGAAGCAGCTCAAA